>NZ_JBFUGY010000028.1:0-120536 GCF_056402655.1 Bradyrhizobium sp. P3_C3
CCGCGACACTTATTGCGTGAAGACGATCCACTTCGCCGACAGTCCGGCCAAGTCACTTGCGCGAAGCCGCTCGCGCATGCCGATGACGAGAATGTTATCCGTCATCGCTCCGGGAAAAATTTGCAAAGCGCGGCCGCAGCTTGCTCGTAACGCTCCCTTTCGGAACAACATCGATGTCGCGCAGTGTGTGAAGCAGATCGCTTGTGGCACCCAATCGCCTGATCTAGCGTCGCATGCATATTCTGTTGCGAACAACTTTAGCTTTATTCGTTGCACGTCGTGACTTTTCAGGGAGGTGTTTTCAATGAGCAGCCGCCACAGCATTGTTCCGCGCGGTCTGAACGCAACGCGTTCGCCGCTTTCCCAGGGCCGCTTCGGACGCATGTTCCGCAAGCTCACGCCGGCGAAATTCGGTCCGAACGACGCCGACAATGTCGCGAACCTTTCGGCGCTGGCCGACAAGATGGTCGCCGACTTCGATGGTCCGAAGGACGGGCCGGACGCGGAGGAGAGCGGCATTCCCGCGCTCTACACCTATTTCGGCCAGTTCATCGACCACGACATCACCTTTGATCCGGTCAGCTCGCTGACCAAGCAGCAGGATCCCGACGGGCTCGTCGACTTCCGCACGCCGTCGCTCGATCTGGACAATCTCTACGGCCGTGGTCCGAACGATCAGCCCTACATGTATGAAGGCATCAAGTTCCGGCTCGGCGAGAAGCTGACCGGCGCGGGCGTACCCGATGCCAGCGACCTGCCGCGCTTCAAGGGCCGCGCCCTGATCGGCGACCCCCGCAACGACGAGAACAGCATCGTCTCGCAGTTCCAGGCCTTGATGCTGCGCTTTCACAACCGCATGGTCGACGACAACGACAGCCTGTCGTTCGAAGAGGTGCAGCAGCGTGTCCGATTCCATTATCAATACGTCGTGCTGAACGACTTCCTGCCGCGCATCGTCCACGCCAGCGTGCTGGACGAGCTGAAGACCGCGGGCCAGTACGACCGCAGCAAGCTCGCCCACTACCACTGGAAGACTTATCCGTTCATGCCGGTCGAGTTCTCGGTTGCGGCCTACCGTCTCGGCCATTCCATGATCCGCCCCGGCTATCGGCTGAACGATGCGGACAACATGCTGTTGCAGATCTTCCCCGACCCCCACAATCCCGACAAGAACGCGCTGACCGGCTTCCGCGCCATGGGCCCGGGACGCGCCATGGATTGGGGCCGCTTCATCGATCTGGACACGCGTCCCTACGGCGTCGAGGACGACGACACCAACCCCGACAACAAGAAGCGGCTGCAGTTCGCCTATCGCATCGACGCCTCGCTGGTCGATCCGCTGCGCAAGCTGCCGCCGGAGGTCGCATCCAATCCGTCGTCGCTGGCGCTGCGCAATCTCGAGCGCAGCTGGCGGCTCGGCCTGCCCTCAGGCCAGGCCGTCGCCAAGGCGATGAACCTGACGCCGCTGACGGATGATCAGATCATCGTCGGCAAGGCCGTCGACGAACCCGGCGCGGGCGATCCGCAAACTGGGATCGCGACCATCGCGAACGGGGTGTTTGCCAGCAATTGCCCGCTCTGGACCTACATCCTGGCCGAGGCGCGGCAATTCCAGACCGCCGTGACGATCCCGGCCACCGGCGCGCCGGCAACCGGAATCAACACGCCGCAGCTCGGCCCCGTCGGCGGTCGCATCGTCGCCGAGGTCTTCCTCGGCATGATGTTCGGCGACCATTCCTCCGTGCTGTCGCTCGACCCGCAATGGACGCCGGTGACCGGCTCCAGCTTCGCGCTGAAGGACCTCGTCGCCTACGCGCTCGGCCAGGGCGATCCGCTGCACTGAGCTTGATACGATGAGGCTGGACTGACGCTTAGAAAAAGGTGCGTTCCCTCCCTGCAAGGGGGGAGGGAACGGAGAGAGCGGTGCTCGTGACCGCTCTAATGCGCAGTCCCTAGACCGCTCTCCTCCAGCCGCGCCGCAAACCATAGCGACAGCGGCTGATCGACCAGGCCGCTGACATAGACTTCCGAAATCGTCACATGCTGCCTGTCCAGCACCAGCAGCAAGCCGATCCAGTACGCGAACCAGACATGCGCGTCGGTCAGCGCCATCAGCTTGTGCTGGTCGTGGTCGAGCGAGGTGTGATTGCTCGCCTTGCGGATCTCGACGGCGAGCAGATTGTTCGGGATCTCGCGCTGATGCACGACAACATCGGGGTAGATCGACTTTCCCAGATGATCGTCGGTGGAGACGATGGTGCCGTGCGGCAGATGCAGCGTGCGCTCGCCGAGGCGGTCGTAGTTGCAATCGACTGACCAGCCGGAGAATTGCCGCTCCAGATAGACGGCGAAGCGGTGCGTCACCGCCCGCTCGCCGACGTCCTTCTCGAACAAGAATCCTTCGTGGGCGTAGAAGTCCCGGAGCGCCGCGATCACCTTGTTCAGCTCGGTCTGCATCTTGCCCCCCAGCCCTCGGCGCTCCCTGATGCTGCGCCCTACATCTGGACTTCGATCAGCCGCGGCCCGGGCTCGGCGACGGCTTCGGCCAGAGCCTTGTTGAACTCTTCGGCATTGGTGACGGCGCGGCCGGGCACGCCCATGCCCTTCGCCAGCGCGACGAAGTCCAGTGTCGGACGGTCGAGCCGCAGCATGTCGTTGGCACGCTGGCCGGGCTCGCCGGCACCGACATTGTCGAACTCGCCGCGCAGGATCTGGTAGATGCGGTTGGCGAACACGATGGTGACGATGTTGAGGTTCTCGCGGGCCTGCGTCCACAGCGACTGGATCGTGTACATCGCGCTGCCGTCGCCGACCATGGTGATCACCTTGCGGTCCGGACATGCGATCGCGGCGCCGATCGAAAGCGGCGTGGAGAAACCGATCGAGCCGCCCATGTTCTGGAGCCAGTCGTGCGGAGCGGCCGCCGCCGTCGGCGGGAAGAAGCCGCGGCCGGTGGTCAGGGATTCGTCGACCATGATCGCGTTCTCGGGGATGGCGCATGCGATCGCCTGCGCAATCGAGGCGAAGGTCAGCGCGCCGGTCGGCTTCACCAGCTCAGCCAGGGCCTGCGGCTTGACGTCCTTCGCGCTCGCCTTCACCGCGCCGGCCAGTGCTTCGAGCGCCGCGACCGAATTCTCGCCCCAGGAGGTCATGCGATGCACCTCGCAGCCCTCGGGCTTGAGCATGCTCGGCTTGTTCGGATAGGCGAAGAACGCCACCGGATCATCGGACTCGACCAGCACGATGTGCCGGAACTTCGCCAGCATCGGCAGCGCGTTCTCGATCACGTAATGAATGCGGTCGATCGAATAGCGGCCGCGGCCGCGCGCCATCTTGGGACGGAAGGTCGGGCCCATCACCGTGCAGCCGGTCTTGCCGGCGATACGCTCGGCCAGCGCCAAGCCCTGTTCGCTCAGCGCGCTGCCGGTCATCAGCAGCAGCGTACCCTCGCCGTCGCCGTGCAGGATCTTCGCGGCCCGCTCGACCGCCTGTGGCGAATAGCCCACGCGCTGCTGCTCGGCCGGTACCTCGGCGATGCCATCGGCCTCGTTCCAGGCGGTGTCGGCGGGCAGGATCAGGGTCGCGATCTGTGGCGGTGCGCTCTTGGCGGCGGCGATCGCCGCGGCGCCGTCAGCTGCAACCGATTTGGAGTCCGGCGAGGTGCGGACCCAGGACGACATCGGCCGGGCCAGGCCCTCGATGTCGGAGGTCAGCGGCGCGTTGTAGTCGATGTGGTAGACCGCATGCTGGCCGACGATGTTGACGATGCCGGAATTCGCCTTCTTGGCGTTGTGCAGATTGGCCAGGCCATTGGCCAGGCCGGGGCCGAGATGGAGCAGCGTCGAAGCCGGCGTGCCCTTCATGCGGAAATAGCCGTCGGCGGCCCCCGTCACCACGCCTTCGAACAGGCCGAGCACGCAGCGCATGCCCGGTACGCGATCGAGCGCCGCGACAAAATGCATCTCGGAGGTGCCTGGGTTGGTGAAGCAGACATCCACCCCACCCTTGACCATCGTCCGCACCAGGCTTTCCGCACCGTTCATCCCAAAGCTCCCTGCAACCGGCAATATTCAAATGTCCCCTCGATCAATCATTGTTCGCCGCCTCCGTCAAAGCAATAGCCGGCGTCGCTGGCCTGCCCCGCGCGACGATGCGCTTGTTTGGCTAATGCTTTCAGGCAAATTAGCGTGGTTGCCGGTTTGGTAACGCCAAACGTTAAGGATGATCTCCCTCACGGGCCCGTGGCTTGCGAAATGCCCGCAAATATGGCCTGTGACTTCAGTTGAATCCGATTTTTTTGCTGGGGGAAACAATGATCCGATTTTTTGCCGCGCCGATTGCCGCCATCGCACTGCTGTCGGCCACCGCCGGCGGCGCATTCGCCGAGGGGTTCGACTCGCGCGAGATCATGGGCTTCGGCCCGAGCTTCTTCCGCGGCGGCTCTAGCCCGATCCCCCGCACCACCATCATGTACAACGGCAATTACGCCCCCGGCACGATCGTGGTGAACACGAGCGAGCGCCGCCTGTATCTGGTGCTCCAGAACGGCCAGGCGCTGCGCTACGGCATCGGCGTCGGCCGCGACGGCTTCCGCTGGGGCGGAGTGCACAGGATCACCGCCAAGAAGGAATGGCCGGACTGGACGCCGCCGTCGCAGATGCTGGCCCGCCGGCCCGACCTGCCGCGCCACATGAAGGGCGGCATCGAGAATCCGCTCGGCGCGCGCGCGATGTATCTGGGCTCGACGCTCTACCGCATCCACGGCTCCAACGAGCCGGAGACGATCGGCCAGGCCGTGTCCTCGGGCTGCTTCCGCATGACCAACGAGGACGTCAGCGATCTCTACAGCCGCGTCTCGGTCGGCACCAAGGTGGTCGTGCTCAACAACTAGCCGTCGGCGAACTGCGGGAACCCGCAGGGCGCGTGAATATGCGGTCTTGTGCGTCGCTGCCGAATACGGCAGCGTCGGGACGCAATGAGCGCATTGGCCCCGCCTTCGTCAGGCTTTCGCATCGCCCTGCTGGCGCTCGCCACTTTCGCGTTCGCCCCTGACACCGCTACCATCGCCGTCGCGGGCGAWTTGCCCGCGATCGCCTCGCGCCAGCGCGCCGAGAAGAAGAGCTTCACCGACGGCGAGATCGTCGAAGGCTTTCTGAAGACGGCGTTCGGCGCCGAATACCACCTCGCCGGCCGCGTCGACCGCATCCGGAAATTCGACGGGCCGGTGCGCGTCTACGCCGAGAGCGAGCGCGCCGACCGCAAGACGCAGCTCGCCAAGGTCGTGGCCGACATCGGCAGGCGCGTGCAGCATCTCGACATCGCCATGATCGACACCAGCGAAGCCGCGAACGTGCGGGTGAAGCTGGTTCGCGACCGCGACCTGTTTCGGACGATTTCCAGCTTCTACGGCGCGGAGAAGGCGCGCGAGATCCGCACCTCGCTCGATCCGCAATGCCTGTCCGGCTTCCGCAAGAACGACAATTTCGAGATCGAGCATTCCGACGTGATCCTCACCGTCGACAACGGCGATTTCACCTTCCTCGATTGCGCCTATGAGGAACTGCTGCAATCGCTCGGCCCTATCAACGACACCGCGAGCGTGCCGTGGACCATGTTCAACGACAATGTGTCGATGGGCTATTTCGACGTCTACGACCAGTACATCCTCAACCTGCTCTACGATCCCCGCATCAAACCCGGCATGACCGTGCAGGAGGTCAGGGCGGTGCTGCCCCAGGTGCTCGCCGATGTGCGCGCCTGGGTGAAGCGGGTGAATGATCTGAAGGAGTGAGGTGCCGTTACCCTCCCCTGGAGGGGGAGGGTCGGCTCGCAGCGCGTCAGCGATGCGAGACGGGGTGGGGTGAAAGTCTCTCCACCGAAGCGCTGCCCGTGTGGAGAGATCACCCCACCTCGCTCGCGCTGCGCGCGATCGACCCTCCTCCTCCAGGGGCGGGTAAGCGCGCGCCTCCTCCGCCTCTACTGCACGAGATCGGCGACGGTGGTCGCGGCTTTCAGGCCGGTGCCGGTGAGGACCGCGACCGTGGTCTCGTTCGCCTTGATCGATCCGGCGCCGGAGAGTTTCTCAAGCGCAGCGGCCGCGCTGGCGCTGGTCGGTTCGGCAAACAATCCCTGCCGCGCAAGACGCCGCAACGCGGCGACGATCTCGTCCTCGGTCAGCGCAACGGTGCCGCCGCCGCTCTCGCGCAAGCTCCCGATGATCTCGCGCAGGCGCAGCGGATTCTTGATGGCGGTGCCTTCGGCGACGGTCTTGTTCACCTCGCGGGCGACGGGCGTGTCGACACCCGCCTTGAAGCTGGCATCGATCGGCGAGCAGTTTAGCGGCTGCGCCGCGAACAAGCGCGGCAGCTTCGCGATCTGCCCGGCTTTCAGCAGCTCGCGGAAACCGAAGGCGCAACCGAGCAGGCTGCTGCCGGCGCCAACGGGTACGATGATGTTGTCGGGCGCGCGAAAACCGAGGTCTTCCCAGATTTCATAGGCGAGCGACTTGGTGCCTTCGAGGAAGAACGGCTGCCAGTTGTGGCTGGCATAGAAAGTCTGGCTCGACTGCCGGATGGCCTCGGCCTCCGACTCCTCGCGCGGGCCCTCGACGAGTTGCACCGCGGCGCCATAGGCGCGCACCTGCGCGATCTTGGCCGGCGACGTCGACGCTGGCGCCAGGATCTTCACGCGCATCCCGCCGGCGGCACCTAACCCCGCCATCGACGAGCCGCCATTGCCGGAGGAGTCCTCCAGGATCGCGTCGACGCCGATCTGCCGCAGGAACGACAGCATCACCGCAGAGCCCCTGTCCTTGAAGCTGCCGGTCGGGTTGAACCATTCGAGCTTGAAGAACGGACGCAGATCGCCCCAGTCCTGCTGGACCAGCGGTGTGCAGCCTTCGCCGAGCGTGATCGGCTTTTTGATCTCGACCGGCAGCGCCGCCCGGTAGCGCCAGAGCGAGCGCGTGGCGCCGTCAATGTCCGCGCGCGATATGCTTGGTCCCGGCGTCACCAGCAGCGGCGTGCGCTCATCCGAGCACCAGCGCGGCTGGTCCAGCGGATAGAGCTGTCCGTTGCGGGGGTCGATGTAGCTGGCGGTGGGCATGGCAGTCTCCAGGCGAGAGGCGACCTATTTGTCCGATTATGTGGGTCCGGTCCAGCCCAAGGCACCGCGGTGGCGCAACCGCCGCGCCGCCCTCTTGAAAACATGAAAAATATAACTACTTCAAATCCTTAGACCTATCGCGCGGATCGAATAGCAAGGTTCGGCCGGGGCGAAGGAGCGGCATCCAGGCGAGCCGGACCTGCCCGTCGGTGACGGGAATTTGGCCAGGGTCGCCTGCCCGGCGCGGAACCATTAACTTGTCTGTCGTCGCCAGCCGCTACAATATGTTGGATTGAGCTTGCATCGCCGGTGTTCGGCACCGGCAACGCAGGTGAGCCAGGCCCGTCCGAGCGGCGGGCCGTCGGCTTTTTGGGAGCCTGGACATGAGCCGCGCGAACCGTACCGATCACATCCGCCTTACCTCCCATCCGGAGCCGGGCAAAAAGGCCGCGTTTCCGATTCACTGGGGCGCAGCCGACGCGCGCGCCCGGGGGCCGATCATCGGCACGGTATCGCGCGCTGGGGATCGCAACGTGATCGGCAGCCATGGCGGCTCCTACGCGATGTACCGGGCGCTCGCGGTGTCCGCAGGCGCGCTCGATCCGATCCGCCGGCCCGACCTCACCAACACCTTTCCGGCCGCGACCATCGGGCCGTTCGAGCAATGGCGCGATGCCGACAAGATCGTCGCGCTCGATCCCTGGGGGCATCTCGTCGCGGAGAATTTCGGCAAGGACATCGCCGAAGGCGTCGACATCCGCCCGAGTATCGCGGTGACGCGGGCGCGGCTCGACTTGCCTGAGATCCGTGAAGCGCTGGCCGCAAAACGGCTGCGCGCCGACGGCGAGGTCGTGCATGCCAATGGCAGCGTGTCGGTGGTGAAGATCGCGATCGATCCGGTCTGGTACCTGCCGGGCCTTGCGACGCGCTTCGGCACCGGCGAGACCGAGCTGCGGCGCACGCTGTTCGAGCAGACCGCCGGCATGTTCCCCGAGTTGGTCACCCGACCGGACATGAAGGTGTTTCTGCCGCCGATCGGCGGCACCACCGTCTACATGTTCGGCGATGTAACAAAACTGCCGGACCACCGCACCAAGATCACTTGCCGCGTGCATGACGAGTGCAACGGCTCCGACGTGTTCGGCTCCGACATCTGCACCTGCCGGCCCTATCTCATTCACGGCATCGAGGAATCCGCGCGCGGCGCGCAGGAAGGCGGGCTCGGGCTCGTCATCTACAACCGCAAGGAAGGCCGCGCGCTCGGCGAGGTCACCAAATTCCTGGTCTACAATGCCCGCAAGCGCCAGGAGGACGGCGATGCGGCCGCCGCCTATTTCGAGCGCACCGAATGCGTCGCCGGCGTCCAGGACGCGCGCTTCCAGCAATTGATGCCGGATACGATCCACTGGCTCGGCCTGAAGCGCATCGACCGTTTCCTGTCGATGAGCGACATGAAATACGACGCGCTGACCTCGCAAGGCATCGACATCGTCGAGCGCGTGCCGATCCCGCTGGAGCTGATCCCGGCCGACGCCCATGTCGAGATCGCCGCGAAGAAGGCCGCCGGCTACTACACCACCGACATCGCGCCGGAGAAGGACGTGGACGGCGTGGTCGGGCGCTCGCTGGAAAAGTACTGATCGCGCGATGGCGGAGGCTTTGGAACAACAAGCCCGCTCCCTGCTCAGCGCAGGAGCGGTTCGCGCGCGTGCCGCAAAAATGCTCGAGATCGGCCTCGCCGGCGGGCTCCGGCACTTCACGATCGACCTTGACCGCATGGACGGCGTCGCGGAGGCCGTGATCGCGGTCACGCGCAAGGCCTATCCGACGCTGGAGATT
Source organism: Bradyrhizobium sp. P3_C3 (assembly GCF_056402655.1). Taxonomy (NCBI): domain Bacteria; kingdom Pseudomonadati; phylum Pseudomonadota; class Alphaproteobacteria; order Hyphomicrobiales; family Nitrobacteraceae; genus Bradyrhizobium; species Bradyrhizobium sp. P3_C3. The sequence continues at coordinate 8,944 of NZ_JBFUGY010000028.1, forward strand.
CCCTTCCATGCCCGCTGGCGGCATTTCGTGCTCGGCGGCGTCGATCGCTGGGCGAGGCTTGCCAACGTCGCATCGTGGCCGGATCGCGCGGCACGTGCGCGCGCCGAGTTCGACCTCGCCATTGTCAGCGTGCTGCTCGACGCAGGTGCGGGAGCCACGTGGCGCTATCGCGACGCCGGGACCGGCGAAAGTATCGGCCGATCGGAGGGGCTTGCCATCGCAAGCCTCGACATGTTTGCAGGCGGCCTATTCTCCGGCGATGCGCGCGCGCCGTTCAGGGCCGATGCAGACGTGCTAGCGAAACTACCGCTCGCCTCCCTCACCTCCGCCTTTCAGGTGAGCGATGCCAATCCGCTGCTCGGTCTCGACGGACGCACTGATCTGCTGCGGCGTCTGGGCAAGCTGGTTGCCGAGCGCGCGGACGTTTTCGGCCTGCACGATACGCCACGGCCAGGGGGCCTGTTCGATCACATCGCGGCGCAGGCTGTGGGCGGCGCGGTCGCCGCGCCCGCCATCCTGTCCGCAGTGCTGAACCAGCTTGGACCGATCTGGCCGTCACGGCTCGAGCTCGCCGGGATTCCGCTCGGTGATTGCTGGCGTCATCCTGCCATCGAGGCGGACGACGCAACGGCGGGCCTCGTCCCCCTGCACAAGCTGTCGCAATGGCTGAGCTATTCGCTGATCGAACCGCTGCAGCGCGCCGGCTTCGACGTCACCGACATCGACGGCCTGACCGGACTTGCCGAATACCGCAATGGCGGCCTGTTCGTCGATCACGAGGTGCTGCGCCTGCGCGATCCCGCCGATGCCGAGCGTGCGCATGCGGTGGATTCCCTGCTCGTCGTGGAGTGGCGCGCGCTCACCGTCGCGCTGCTCGACCGGCTTGCGAGCAGCATCCGCGCCAAGCTCGGCCGCACGCCCGAGACCTTGCCCCTCGCGAGCATTCTCGAAGGTGGCAGCTGGGCTGCCGGCCGCGCCATCGCCTTCGCGCGCCGGCCCGACGGCGCACCGCCGCTCAAGGTGATCAGCGACGGCACGGTTTTTTAATCCATTCGTCCGCAGCGTAGTCCATTGCGTATCGATGAATTTCAGGAGCATCCCATCATGGAAGGCGTCACGATCGTCGATCATCCACTGGTGCAGCACAAGCTGACGCTGGTGCGGGACAAGTCTATCTCGACCAAGTCCTTCCGCGAGCTGATCAAGGAGATCGGCATGCTGCTGTGCTACGAGATCACGCGGGATCTGCCGCTCGCCGATACCGTCATCGAGACGCCGCTGGCGACGATGCATTCGGCCAAGATCGCCGGCAAGAAGCTGGTGTTCGTGCCGATGCTGCGGGCCGGCACCACCTTCGTCGACGGCATGATGGATCTGGTGCCGACCGCGCGCGTCGCCCATATCGGCCTCTACCGCGAGCCGCACAGTTTTGCCGCGGTCGAGTATTTCTTCAAATCGCCGTCCGACCTCAGCGAGCGCCTGGCGATCGTGGTGACCCCGGTGGTCGCCACCGCCAACACGGCCGTCGCCGCGATCGACCGGCTGAAGGAGCGCGGCGCCAGGGATATCCGCCTCGCCTGCCTGATCGCGGCCCCTGAGGGGCTCGAACGGCTGCGCGGACTGCATCCCGACGTTCCGATCTGGACGGCTGCAGTGGACGAAGGTCTCGACGAGAACGGCTTTATCCTGCCGGGCCTCGGCGATGCCGGCGACCGCGCTTACGGGACGCGGTAGGCGAAAGCTCTTTTTTTGACGCGTTTTCTTCACGCGAACCGGTCGCCACTTCGCTCGAAAACGCTCTAGATCTTCCCGCTGCCGCAAATCAGCTTGAGCGACTGCCATTCCTTGTCCGTCAGCAGCGGCGGGCCGCTGGCGGGACGATCTTCCTTCGTCATGCGCGCGAGGCGGTCTTCGGTGAGCGGGTGGCTCGCCAGGATCGTGGTGAGGCCGGAGCCGCCTTCCTTGCCGGTGATGCGGAACATCAATTCGGCCGCGGGCTTCGGCGAGCGGCCGAGCTTGTGCATGATCTCGATCGCAAACGTATCGGCAGCGGTTTCGGCCTCGCGCGAATAGGAGGCTTCGACCACGCTGCGCGAGGCGAAGATCACGGCGCTCGAGCCGGTGACGTCGCCGAACAACAGGCCGATCAGGAACGATGTGCCGCCGTTGTAGATCAGCCCGCGCATGTTGTCGTAATGCTTGAGATGGCCGAGCTCGTGGGCAAGGATGCCGGCGAGCTCGTCGGGGTTTTCGGCCTTGTCGACCAGGCCCCTCAGTACGTACACCTTGCCGCCGGGCAGCGCGAATGCATTCGGCACCGAGGTCGGCAGCACGCCGGCCGTCATAGAATCGCCGTCGAGGCCGGCGGCATCGCGCAGACGATTGACCAGTTTTGTGAACGCGGCCTTGCCCGCGGGGTCTTCGCACGCTTTGCGGCCGAAGATGGTTTTCACCTGGACTTCGGAGGCGTCGCCGATGCGCCGTTCGATCGGCTTGGGCACCAGCGGCGCGAGCCGGTCGGCAGCGAGCGGCACACCGAACAGCACGACGCAAACGATGGAGACGGCGGCGGCCACCGACCAGCCGACGATTTTTGCGACACCACGGCGCGACGTCTGGTGCTCGTCGAGACGCATGCAGCGGGCGGTCACGTCGGCGGCGAGCGCGGCGTCGCGAATTTCAAGCCGCGCCAGCGGCGGCGCGGATGTCGAGGCCAGGCGCAATATCCCGGCCGGACTGTCGGCGCGGCGAATGTCGGCATAGGTCCAGCGAACCGGCGCTCCGCCCTCCTCGACGATATCGAGCGCATCCCCGAGCGCCAGCGACACCTCCCGCCTGCGGCTCGACACGCCGTCGAAGAAGATCGTCGGCTTGGCGGACTGCGCCGGAACCTCGGTGGACAACTCACTCACAGATCAGAATCCCGCGACATCGAGCCCGTCGGCAAAGCCTTCGCCGAGCGCGCTGGCAAGCTCACCGCTACCGCGTACATCCGCCGCGGCCCCGATGTTGTGCACCTCGACGGTTTCCAGCACCTTGGCCCAGAGATCGCGCTGCAGATAGACCCGCATGACGATGTTGATCGCCAGCGCCACGGCGAAATAGCCGATGACCATCATGACCAGCATCGGGATGCTCTTGCCGGCATTTCCGGGGCCGAAGACCTGATCAGCCGGAACGCCACTCAGCTGGACGACGAGTAAGGCGCCACCGCCCATATAGGCGGCGAAAACGGCCGAAAGCAGCATCCACCAGCCGATCACTTTCCAGTACAGGCCGTAGAACGCGTTGTGCGGCAACTCCGAGGACAGGCTGACACCGCCGATGCGGATGCCGTCGAGCCACCAGCGCCATTCCCGCGCCTTGAACTCGGCATAGAAGAACGGGGCGAGCGGGAAGATCACGATTGCGATCGGGCTCAAGAGCCACAGCCACCAGCCGCGCTTGAAGAAGGTCCAGCCGTCGCCTTCGAAATCGCCGGAGAGATCGCCGTAATGGGTGTGCCGCATCTTGTAGCGTTCGAGCGACGCCTCGCGCCAGGGCAGCGCCAGGCCGAGGGTGAGGAACACCAGCAGGCCCCACGCCATGKCGCGGAACGAATAGGCCCAGCCCGAACCGTCCATCCAGAACCGGACGCCGCGCCAGACCGTGCGCGTCAGGCGATAGCGCCGCGCGCGAAAAATCGCGAACTGGCCGAAGGCATAGAAGCTGATGAACAGCGGCGTCGAGGCAAAGCCCTGCCAGCGCTCGAACTCGATGCCAATGAGAAAATAAGCGAGGTAGATCGGCACCAGGATCGCGAGCGCGAACAGGAAGCCGACCAGCAGCTCCTTGGCTCGCCCGGTGTATTCGGCCGCATCGCCGTCGACCGCGGTGTTCGTCCACAAATGACGGCGGATGTCGGTGACCAGCCAGAACCGATAGAAGCCGAAGGTGACGAGCTCAAGCATGGCACCCTTGGTGACCAATTTGCGGAACTCGGAGCGGTTGCCGGTGAAGTCGACCCGCGTGGGCGGTAGCGGCGGGGGTAAGGGTTCGGAGCCGATGGGGGCCCATTGCATGTCGTTCACGGCGGCAACCTCGGGGTGCGGACCTGATACGGTCAAACTATAGATCAGAGATTTGGTCGATCCCCAAGATGGCTGGGTTCGATTTACCTCGATTTCTCGCATGATTCCGCAGGCGCGGGGGTGCGGGAGATCACGTTGACACATCTGCGTGACGGTTGCTGATCCGTAGCCCGGATGGAGCGGAGCGTAATCCGGGACAGCGCCAATGGCGGCCCGAATCCCGGATTTCGCTCCGCTCCATCCGGGCTACGCGTCTAGCCACCTCTCGCAAAGGTTGGATGTGGCAAAAGTCTCCCTTGCTCCGACGCAGACAACCGGCTGTAATTGCAAATCAAATACCGCAGCGCAGAATTCAACGAGAACGCGCGGTTCATGTCAGGGAGAGCGGTCATGCATGGGACCATCGAGAGCGCGGCGAAGCTCGACGAGCTACGCGCGCGCGCCACGTCACTGCCGCTGGAGCAGTTCGATCCGGGCGATCCCGAGTTGTTCAGGACCGATACGTTCTGGCCCTATTTCGATCGGCTGCGCCGTGAAGATCCCGTGCACTATTGCAAGGACTCGATGTTCGGGCCGTACTGGTCGGTGACGCGCTACAACGACATCATGGAGATCGAGACCAACCATTCGGTGTTCTCCTCGGCCTCCGCGCTCGGCGGCATCACCATCCGCGACATCGACCCGGACCTGCGCCGCGAGAGTTTCATCTCGATGGATCCGCCGCGCCACGCGGCGCAGCGCAAGACCGTGGCGCCGATGTTCACCCCGACGCATCTGGACAATCTCGCGCTCAGCATCCGCGAGCGCTCCGCCGAGTGCCTCGACAATCTGCCCGTGGGCCAGGTGTTCGACTGGGTCGACAAGGTCTCGATCGAGCTCACCACGCAGATGCTGGCGGTGCTATTCGACTTCCCCTGGGAAGACCGCCGCAAGCTGACGCGCTGGTCCGATATCGCCACCACCATTCCCGGCCCCGACGGCCTCGTCGCGACCGAAGACGAACGCCAGGCCGAGCTGACGGAATGCGCGGGCTATTTCGCGCGGCTGTGGAAGGAGCGCATCGAGCAGCCGCCGAAGAGCGACCTGCTCTCGATGATGGCGCACGGCGCCGCGACGCGCGACATGGATGCAAAAAACTTCCTCGGCAATCTCATCCTTTTGATCGTCGGCGGCAACGACACCACCCGCAACACGATGTCGGGATCGATCTACGCGCTGAGCCAGCATCCGGAGCAGTATCGCAAGCTGCGCGAGAACCCCGGCCTGCTCGACAGTTTCGTGCCGGAGGTGATCCGCTGGCAGACGCCACTGGCGCATATGCGGCGCACCGCACTTGCCGACTTCGAGTTCCGCGGCAAGCAGATCAAGCAAGGTGACAAGGTCGTGATGTGGTACGTCTCGGGCAACCGCGACGAGGAAGCGATCGAAAAGCCCTACGATTTCATCATCGACCGCGCCCGCCCGCGCACGCATCTGTCCTTCGGCTTCGGCATTCACCGTTGCGTCGGCTTGCGGCTTGCCGAACTTCAGCTCAAGATTATCTGGGAAGAGATCCTCAAGCGCTTCGACCATATCGACGTGGTCGGCGAACCCAAACGGGTCTATTCGAGTTTCGTAAAGGGACTTGAAACCTTGCCGGTGAAGATCACGGCGTGAGATCACTCCCTCTCCCCGCTTGCGGGGAGAAAGAGAAACACTGGAGCTACGACCATGAACATCCAGACTCCGGTCAAAACCGACAACGCCGAACGCATGCGCAGGGCCCGCGAGGAGGCCTATGCGACGCCGCTGGCGCAATTCCACCCCGGCGCACCCAGGCTGTTCCAGGACGACACCCTCTGGCCGTGGTTCGAGCGGTTGCGCAAGGAAGAGCCGGTGCATTACTGCACCAATGCGCCGATCGAGCCGTACTGGTCGGTGGTGAAGTACAACGACATCATGCATGTCGACACCAGTCACGGCATCTTCTCCTCGGACTCGACGCTCGGCGGCATCGGGATCCGCGACGTGCCGCAGGGCTATGACTGGCCGAGCTTCATCGCGATGGACCAGCCGCAGCATTCGGCGCAGCGCAAGACGGTGTCGCCGATGTTCACGCCGACGCATCTGGACGAGCTGGCAAAACTGATCCGCCAGCGCTCGCAGACCGTGCTCGACAATCTGCCCCGCAACGAGACCTTCAATTTCGTCGAACGCGTCTCGATCGAGCTGACGACGCAGATGCTGGCGACCCTGTTCGACTTCCCCTGGGAAGAACGCCGCAAGCTGACGCGCTGGTCTGATGTCGCGACCGCGCTGCCCAAGAGCGGCATCGTCGCCTCCGCCGAAGAGCGCCGCCGCGAGATGGACGAATGCTACGCCTACATGTCCAAGCTCTGGAACGAGCGCGTCAACTCCGCGCCGCGCAACGATTTGCTGTCGCTGATGGCCCATAACGACGCGACGCGCTTCATGGACCCCGACAATCTCATGGGCAACATCATCCTGCTCATCGTCGGCGGCAACGACACCACGCGCAACACCATGAGCGGCTCGGTGCTGGCGCTGAGCGAGAACCCGGACCAGTTCGACAAGCTGCGCGCCAATCCGGAGCTGATCGACTCCATGGTGCCCGAGGTGATCCGCTGGCAGACGCCGCTGGCGCATATGCGGCGTACCGCGCTACAGGACACCGAAATCGGCGGCAAGCATATCAAGAAGGGCGACCGCGTCGTGATGTGGTACGTCTCGGGCAACCGCGACGAGGAGATGTTCGAGAAGCCGAACGACTTCATCATCGACCGCCCGCGGCCGCGCACCCACCTCTCCTTCGGCTTCGGCATCCACCGCTGCGTCGGCATGCGCCTCGCCGAATTGCAGCTGCGGATCGTGTGGGAGGAGATGCTGAAGCGCTTCGACCGCATCGAGGTGGTCGGCGAGCCCAAGCGGATCTATTCGAGCTTCATCAAGGGGTATGAGTCGTTGCCGGTGCGGATACCGGGGTAGGCCCCATTGTCATGCCCCGCGAAGGCGGGGCATCCAGTACGCCGCGGCCTCTCGGCTCGAGCACTGCAGCCTCTGGAATACTGGATCGCCCGCCTTCGCGGGCGATGACACTGAGGGTGAGGCTGGGAGCGCACGCTCACGCATCGTCCAGCCCAGCTATAAAATTCCGGCATGACAGGTCGCGCCAGATGCGAAGGCAAGTTGGCGCGCGGCTGTTCTAGGACACGCGTGCATCTAACTCAACTTGATGTCCCACAGGCCTTCCTTGCGGCAGGCCGCGACTTCCTCGCGCAATAGCGTCGTGATGGCGAGCGACGCCGTCGAGGCCGGACGGTCGATCGGAGAGGCGAAAATGAGCTCGCGCGTCATCGGCTTGGATACGGGCGCGGTCTCCAGCCGCCCGTCGGCGACCTCGCCGTGGACCGACGAGGGCGGCAGCAGCGCGAAGCCGAGGCCTTCCTCGACGAGGCTCGTCAGCACGCGGAACGAATCCGCCTCGAGCTGGACGTTGAGCTTGATCTTGCGCTGGGCGGCGGCGTGCTCGATCAGCGCGCGGAGACCGTGGGAATGACTGGGCAGCACCAGCCGCTGCCGCAGCAGCCAGCCGACATCGACGCTCTTCTTGCGCGCGAGGCCGCAGCCGCGCGGACCAACTGCGACGATATTGTCGCGGCCGAGGCTCTCCACGTTGAGATGCAGATCGGCGGAGCGGCCGTAGAGAATGGCCAGATCCATCTCGCCGCGATGCAGCCATTCGACGAGATGGCCGCTGTAGCTCTCGACGATGCGCAGCGAAATGCCGGGAAACTTTTCGACGCAGCGCCGCGCGAAGCGCGCCGACAGCACGCAGCTCACGGTCGGAACCAGTCCGAGCACGACCTGACCCGACGGCGGCCCCTTGGTCGACTGGATATCGTCGCGGATCTGGTCGATCTGCCGCACGATGCCGGAGGTGCGTGCCAGCAGGAGACGGCCGGCTTCCGTCAGCACCATGCCGCGTCCGTTGCGGGTGAACAATTCGGTGCGCAGCTCGTGTTCCAGCAGCTTGATCTGCCTAGAGAGCGCCGGCTGCGCCACGCGCAACGTGTCGGAGGCCTTGGAGAGGCTGCCGAGCTCCGCCACGCAACTGAAGGTCCTGAGCTGCCGGAAATCCATGCTTGCCAATCCTCGAAGGCTACTTCATACGCTATAGCAAATGAGCATAGGGGGCTGGCGATGTTTTCACAACGCCAGGGGATCGGCCGGCGTTATCTTGACTGCCGCTATCGATGGAAAACGCCATGAGTGAAGAACACCACACCGAAGATCACGCCGACATCCGCGAGGCCGTCGCAAAGCTCTGCGCGCAGTTTCCCGGCGAATACTGGCGCAAGCTCGACCGCGAGATGGCCTATCCCAAGGCGTTCGTCGACGCGCTGACGCAGGCCGGCTATCTCTCGGTGCTGATCCCCGAGGAATATGGCGGCGCGGGCCTGAAGCTTTCCGCCGCGGCGGCGATCCTCGAAGAGATCCAGCGTGCCGGCTGCAACGGCGGCGGCTGCCATGCCCAGATGTACACGATGGGCACCGTGCTGCGGCACGGCAATGACGAGCAGAAAGCAAAGTACCTGCCGAAGATCGCCAGCGGCGAATTGCGGCTTCAGGCGTTCGGCGTCACCGAGCCGACCAGCGGCACCGACACCTCCTCGCTGAAGACCTTTGCGCGCAAGGAAGGCAACGACAGCTACATCGTCAACGGCCAGAAGATCTGGACCAGCCGGGCCGAGCATTCCGACCTGATGGTGCTGCTGGCGCGCACCACGCCGAAGGAGCAGAGCAAGAAGCGCACGGATGGTCTCTCGGTGTTCATCGTCGATATGCGCGAGGCCAAGAACAAGGGCCTCGAGATCCGCCCGATCCGCACCATGATGAACCACGCCACCACCGAAGTGTTCTTTACCGACATGAAGGTGCCGGCGGAGAATCTGATCGGCGAGGAAGGCAAGGGGTTCCGCTACATCCTCTCCGGCATGAATGCTGAGCGCATCCTGATCGCGGCTGAATGCGTCGGCGACGCCAAATGGTTCATTGCCAAGGCCACGAACTACGCCAAGGAGCGCGCGGTGTTCGGCCGGCCGATCGGCCAGAATCAAGGCATTCAGTTCCCGATCGCCAAGGCCTACGCCTCGATGCGCGCGGCAGAACTCATGGTGAAGGAAGCCACGCGCAAATACGAAGCCGGGCTCGACTGCGGCGCGGAGGCCAACATGGCCAAGATGCTCGCCGCGGATGCGTCGTGGGAAGCGGCAAACGCCTGCATCCAGACCCATGGCGGCTTCGGCTTCGCCGAGGAGTACGACGTCGAGCGCAAGTTCCGYGAGACGCGGCTCTACCAGGTGGCGCCGATCTCGACCAACCTGGTGCTGTCCTACGTCGCCGAGCACGTGCTCGGCATGCCCCGCTCGTACTGAGGCCGCATCATGGGAGCATTGGACGGGATCAGGGTGATTGCGGTCGAGCAGGCGGTCGCAGCGCCGTTCTGCTCGTCGCGGCTGGCGGATGCCGGCGCGGAGGTGATCAAGATCGAGCGGCCCGAGGGCGATTTCGCTCGCGGCTATGACGCGGCGGCCAAGGGCCAGAGTAGCTATTTTGTGTGGCTCAACCGCGGCAAGCAATCGGCGGTGGTCGATCTCGCAACGAAAGAAGGCTGCGCCGAGCTCGAGAAGCTGATCGCAAGCGCGGACGTGCTGATCCAGAACCTCAAGCCGGGCTCGATGGACAAGCTCGGCTTTTCACGCGAACGGCTGCTGAAGGACTATCCGAAGCTGATCTCGTGCACGATCACCGGCTATGGCGACGAAGGCCCCTACGCCCACCGCAAGGCCTATGACCTGCTGATCCAGGCCGAGAGCGGCCTCGCCTCGATCACCGGCAACCCTGACGGCGCCTCGCGCGTCGGCATGTCCATCGTCGATGTCGCGACCGGCGCGACTGCGCATGCGGCGATCCTGGAAGCGCTGATCGCGCGCGGGCGCACCGGCAAGGGCTGTGACATCCGCATCTCCATGTTCGACGTGATGGCGGACTGGTGCACCGTGCCGCTGCTCAATTCCGAAGCCGGCAATCCGCCGAAGCGGATGGGCCTGCGCCATCCCTCGATCGCGCCCTACGGCGTGTTCACCTCGAAGGACGGCAAGGACATCCTGATCTCGATCCAGAGCGAGCGCGAGTGGAAGACGCTGTGCATCAAGGTGCTCGACCAGCCCGATTTGCCGGCCGATCCGCGCGTCGCCAACATGGTCGAGCGCGTGCGCAATCGCGACTTCACCGACAAAACGGTCGCAGATATCTTCGGCAAGATGACGCGCGACGAGCTGTTGAAGCGGCTGTCGGATGCCGACATCGCCTTTGCCGAGGTCAACACCATGGCCGACCTCACCAATCATCCGCATCTGCGCCGCATCGAGGTCGACACGCCGCAGGGACGTGTCAGCTATCCCGCGCCGGCGCCGATCATCGTCGGCGAGACCCGCAGCTATGGCGCCGTGCCAGGCATCGGCGAGCGGCCGGCCAAGAAGTCATAACAAGAGCGAGGCGTCATGACCGAGAAGCTCGACATCGATCATCTCAGGCAATGGATCGGCCGCAGCACCGAGGCCACCGACATCGTCACCGCGCAGCTCGTCAAGGGCCTGCGCGCGACGCTGTTCCAGGAGGTCGGCGAGCCCAAAAAGGGTGACGCCGCGCCGTTCACGGTACACTGGTGCCTGGCGCAGCCGGTGTTTCCGATGTCGATGCTCGGCCCCGACGGCCATCCGACCCGCGGCGGTTTCCTGCCGCCGGTGCCGTTGCCGCGCCGAATGTGGGCCGGCGGCGAGATCGAATTCCTGCAGCCCTTGCGTGTCGGCGATGAATCGACGCGGACCTCGCGCATCGCCGATGTCCAGGTGAAGACCGGTTCGACGGGCACGCTGTGCTTCGTCTCGGTCGAGCACAGCATCTCCTCGCCGAGGGGCGTTGCCATCCGCGAGCGGCAGGACATCGTCTATCGCGAGATGACGGCCACCGCGCCCGCCGGCGCCAAGGCCCCGCCCCCGCCGCCCAAGGCACAGCACCGCGAGACGCATGTGTCCGATCCCGTGCTGCTGTTTCGTTATTCCGCGCTGACCTTCAACGGCCACCGCATCCATTACGACCGTGACTACGTCACCAAGGTCGAGGGTTACCCGGGGCTGATCTTCCACGGGCCGTTGCAGGCGGCGCTCATCGTCGAGATGGCGGCAAAGCTGCACGATGGCAAGGCGCCGAAGAAGTTTTCGTATCGCGGACTTCAGCCGCTGTTCGAGGGCACCGAGTTCTCCATCAACGCCAACGCGACCGAGGCGGGCCTGGAGCTGTGGACCGCGAATGCGGAGGGACAGCCGACGATGAAGGGCACGGCGGTGTGGTGACGCTCTCTCCTCGTCATTGCGAGGAGCTCGTGACAAAATTGCGGAGCAATTTTGCACTGAAGCGACGAAGCAATCCAGACTGTCACCGTAGAGGCAGTCTGGATTGCTTCGCTTCGCTCGCAATGACGGGCGAGGCTAGTAGCGGCAATCAATAACAGGGACGGAAACCATGGCCAAGAACGGCAAGAGCGGCAGCAAGTCCGTCACCGTGAAGCAGGCGACGCTCGATCTGCTGCGCTCGCTGGGCATCGACAGGGTGTTCGGCAATCCCGGCTCGACCGAGCTGCCGTTCCTGAGCGACTGGCCTGATGACATCGACTACGTGCTGGCGCTGCAGGAGGCCTCCGCCGTCGGCATGGCCGATGGTTACGCGCAGGCGACGCGCAATGCCGGCTTCGTCAATCTGCACTCGGCGGCCGGCGTCGGTAACGCGCTCGGCAATATCTACACCGCGCACCGCAACCAGACGCCGCTCGTGATTACCGCGGGCCAGCAGGCGCGCTCGATCCTTCCCTTGCAGGCGTTCCTCTATGCCGAGCGCGCCTCCGAATTCCCGCGGCCTTACGTCAAGTACAGCGTCGAGCCGGCCCGGCCCGAGGACGTGCCGGCCGCGATCGCGCGGGCCTATTACACCGCGATGCAGCCGCCCTGCGGACCGACCTTCGTGTCGATCCCGATCGACGACTGGGCGCATGCGACCGCACCGGTCGAGGCACGCAAGGTCAGCCGCGAAATCGGGCCCGAGCCTGACGCGATGAAGACCCTCGTCGCGGCGCTCGGCTCTGCAAAACACCCTGCCCTCGTGGTCGGCCCTGGCGTCGACCGCGCCGGCGCGGTCGATCTGATGGTGCGCGTGGCCGAGAAGGCGAAGGCCAGCGTCTGGGTCAGCCCGTTCTCCGCGCGCTGCTCCTTCCCCGAGCGTCATCCCCAGTTCGCGGGCTTCCTGCACGCCTCGCCGGCACAACTGTCCGACGCGCTGCGTGAGCACGATGTGGTCGTCGTCGTCGGCGCACCGGTGTTCACCTTCCATGTCGAGGGCCATGCCGCGATCTTCGATGGCGGCGCGACGATTTTTCAGATCACCGACGATCCGGACGCGGCGGCGGTGACGCCGGTCGGCACCAGCATCATCGCGACCATGAAGCCGGCGCTCAGCCTGCTGCTCGACTTGCTGCCGGAGAGCAAACGCGCGACGCCGAAAGGCCGCACGCTGCCGCCGGCGCCACAAGCCGCCGATCCGCTGCCGGTGGAATTTTTGCTGCACTCGCTGTCGCAGGCGATGCCGGACGACGCGTCGCTTGTCGAGGAAGTGCCCTCGCACCGGCCGGCGATGCAGAAGTTCATGCCGATGCGCGGCCAGGACAGCTTCTACACCATGGCGAGCGGCGGCCTCGGTTACTCCCTGCCCGCGGCGGTCGGCATGGCGCTCGGCAAGCCGAAGAGCCGCACCGTGTGCCTGATCGGCGACGGCTCGGCGATGTATTCGATCCAGGCGCTGTGGACCGCCGCGCAGCGAAAGCTGCCGCTGACCATCGTCGTCATCAACAATTCCGGCTACGGCGCGATGCGCTCGTTCAGCCAGGTGATGCAGGTGAGGAACGTGCCGGGATTGGAGCTGCCGGGGATCGATTTCGTCAGGCTCGCCGAGGGCATGGGGTGCCATGCGGTGCGGGTGAGCAAGGCCGCGGAGCTGGGCGAGGCGCTCAAGCGCGGAATGGCGTTCGACGGGACGAGCCTCGTCGAGGTCGTCGTGGATTCGGCGGTGCCGGTGCTGTACGGGCAGAAGCATTAGCTTTGTCGTCCCTGCGAAGGCAGGGACGACACCGAATTTGCCGCGACATCGCGCCAACTACGACGCCAAAAATCCCCCGTCCGCCGCCAGCACGTGCCCGACGACATAGGATGACGCGTCGGACGACAGCCACACCACGGCCTCCGCCACTTCCTCCGGGCTCCCCATCCGCCGCAGCGGCAGGCCCGCACTGACGGTCGCGACATCGCCGACGCCGGCGCGCAGCATCATGTCGGTGACGACGCGGCCGGGCGCGATGGCGTTGATGCGGATGCCGCGCGGGGCGTTCTCCATCGCGGCCGAGCGTGTCAGCGAGATCGCAGCCGCTTTCGAGGCCGAGTAGAGCGAGAAGCCGGGATTGGGATTGCGCACGCCGCTGACGGAGGCGTTGACGACGATGCTGCCGCGGCCCTGCGCCAGCATCGCCGGCAGTTGATGGCGCAGGCACAAAAACAACGCACGGACATTGGTGTCGAACACCGTGTCGTAGATCTCCGTGCCCTGCTCTTCCAGCGGCGCGCGGCGCTCCTGGAATCCGGCATTGTTGAAAGCGACATCGAGCCGACCGCAGCGCTCGACCGCCGTGCGAACCAGGCGCGCGACGTCGTCCTCTCGCGTGATGTCGGTTTGGATCGCGATCGCGTCAGCGCCGAGCTCCCGGCACGCTGCGGCGGTGTCTTTGATTTCGGCTTCGCGCCGCCCCGCAACGACGATCGCCTCGGCGCCTTCCGAGGCCATCCGCAGCGCCGTGGCGCGGCCGATGCCGCTGCCGCCGCCCGTGACGAGGCAGACCTTGCCTCTCATCCGCATCCCGGCCGGCAAAGTTCCGCTCATGGCTCACTCCAAAACGCTTGCGCGCGACGTTGCGTGCATTTAGTTGTATGATACAACTATATGCCGGGAGTCAAGATGGCCGAGCTTGCGTTGATCGACGACATCCGCGCCGCCTCGCGGTTGATGGTGCGGGAGCTCGGCTTCATGGATGCGACGGTGGCGGCCTCGGACTATCCGCCCTCGGCGGTGCACACCATTTTGGAGATCGGGATTCGCGGCCCGATGAATTCAGGCGAGCTCGGCGATTACCTGCGGCTGGAGAAATCCAGCGTCAGCCGCATGGTGCGCAAGCTGGTCGATTGCGGCGAGCTGCGGGAGACGCCGGATGAAGCCGACGCGCGCAGCAAGCTGTTGTCGCTGACGGCGAAGGGCCGGCGCACGCTGGAGGCGCTGCACGCGTTCGGACGCCAGCAGGTGCGCGGCGCGCTGGCCGCGCTGACAGAGGCCGAGCAGCGCACGGTGCGCGAGGGCTTGATGCTCTATGCCCGGGCGCTGCGGCAGAGCCGGATGGACGATGAGGGGGAGTCGGCGGCGTAGCCGCATTCTCAGTGTCATCGCCCGCTAAGGCGGGCGATCCAGTATTCCAGAGACCGCTGTGATTCCTCGACAGGCCGCGGCGTACTGGATTCCCCGCTTCCGCGGGGAATGACAGCGGTGCGGGTGGCACCAGCCTACCCTACTTCCCGAACTCCTCCCGCATCTTCGCTTGGATCTTGGCCATGCCGCCGATCCAGCGGTCGTAATTCTCGGTCTTCTTGCGCATGTAGCCGAGAACCTGGGGGTGCGGCAGGATCAGGAACGTCTCCTGCGCGAGGCCGGCGAGCACGTCTTTCGCGACCTGCTCCGGCGTGAGATCACCGTCGCCGGATTGCGGCCCCTTCGGGATCGAGCGCAGCATGTTGGTGTCGACGCCCTGCGGGCAGAGGATCGAGACCTTGATATTGTCCGCCTTGTGCGAGATCGCGAGATTTTCGGCAAAGCCGACCGCGGCGTGCTTGGTGGTGGAATAGGCCGGGCTTCCGACCTGCGACAGCAGACCTGCCGCCGAGATCGTGTTGAGGAAATAGCCGCCGCCGCGCGCCTTCATGCGGGGAATGAGATACCGCGCCGCATAGACATGGGCCATGACATGGATCGCCCAGCTCCGCTGCCACGGCTCGTCGGAGGCGCCGCCGGCATTGACCGACATCGGATCGAAGCCGCCGCCGATGCCGGCATTGGAGCAGAACAGTTCGATCGGGCCGAACTGCCGTTCGGTCTCCTCGATGACGTGGGCGATCTCCTTTTCCTGCGCGACGTCGCATCTGAAGGCCGCGCCATCCACCGTGGCGGCGACGGCTCTTGCATTGGCGGCGTCCATGTCAGCGACGACGACCTTGGCGGCACCCGCCTTGTGGAAGGCCTCGCACAGCGCCTTGCCGATGCCGTTTGCGCCGCCCGTGACGACCACGACCTTGCCGGTCACCTGCATGCGACGTCTCCTCTTTGCCTTGTAGCGCTTCTCTTTTCGGATAGCGCTTCGCTATCTTATACCGCTTCGCTTATTCCGCTTCGCGGATCTTGCTCAGCTCAACACGAGGTCGAGCACCGCGGTATAATGGCACGCCGCGCCGGCCAAGACAAAGCCGTGCCAGATCGCATTCTGGAAGCGCAGCCGCCGCCAGGCATGGAAGATCACGCCAAAGCTGTAGAGCAGGCCGCCCGCAAGGATGAAGCCCAGCACCAGCGCAGGCAGCGCCTTGACCACGGCGTCGTAGACCATCACGCCGCTCCAGCCCATCGCGAGATAGATTCCGACTGCGACGCGGTCGAACCGGCCGGGATAGAGAAGTTTCAGCACGATACCGAGGATCGCGACGCACCAGACGCCGCCGAGCAGCACCAGCGCGAACACACTGTCCCTCACCTCGAGGATGAACGGCGTATAGGTCGCCGCGATCAGCAGATAGATCGCGCAATGGTCGAACCGCCGCAGCAGCCATTTGGCCGGCGAGACCGGCCAGAGATTATAGGTCGCCGACAGCACCAGCATCGAGAGCAGGCCGGCGACATAGATCGAGACCCCGACGATGTTGGTGGCGTCGGCATAAACCGCCGTCAGCACCACCAGGACCGTGGCGGCGACGATGCCGCAGAACACGCCGATCGCGTGGATCACGCCGTCCGCGATCAATTCGGCACGGTCGTAGTTCCAGCCGATCGCGTCGGCCGCGGCGTGGACGGAGGTGGATGCGAGCTGTTTCAGCTGAAAGACGGTCATGGCAATCCGCAAGGGCTCAGACAATGCCCTCTTGTAGGGTCTTTCGCGATCGGCGCATCGTTCAAACGGCTGATTTGCCGATAAAGGCGGTGGAAGTATGAAGCTTGATTTTCCCTACGCAATTGCCACTTTTGTGAACGGCTTCACTGTTCCGCCCGCCCCGAGATCAATCACGTTCATATGGCATTCAGTTTCCAGGATATGGTCGAAGAAGCGCGGCTGTCGGCAAGGGCGCTGATCGACTATGGCGAGCACTTCTTCAACCCGACGGTACGTCTCGGGGTCACCGGCCTGTCACGGGCCGGTAAGACCGTATTCATCACCGCGCTGATCCACGGCCTCACCCGCGGCGGCCGCTTTCCGGTGTTCGAGGCCTATGCCTCCGGCCGGATCGCGCGGGCGCATCTGGCGCCGCAGCCGGACGACGCCGTGCCGCGCTTCGCCTATGAGAACCATTTGCGCGCGCTGCTCGAGGAGCGGCGCTGGCCGAACTCGACCGTCGACATCAGCGAACTCAGGCTCGTCATCGACTATCAGCGCCAGAACGGCGCCGATCGCACATTGACGCTCGACATCGTCGATTATCCCGGCGAGTGGTTGCTCGACCTGCCGCTGCTCCAGAAGAGCTATGAGCAATGGTCGGCCGAAAGCCTCGCGCTGTCGCGCGAGGCGCCGCGCGCGCATCTTGCGGGGGATTGGCACGCGCATCTCGCGACGCTCACGCCCGAGGCGCGCGAGGACGAGCAGGCGACGCTCACCGCGGCAAAGCTCTTCACCGGCTATTTGCGCGCCTGCCGCGACGAGCGCTTTGCGATGAGCCTGCTGCCGCCCGGCCGCTTCCTGATGCCCGGCAATCTCGCCGACACGCCGGCGCTGACTTTTGCGCCGCTCGACGTACGCGAGGGCGGCCATGCACCGGACGGCTCGCTGTGGGCGATGATGGTCCGCCGCTTCGAGGCCTACAAGGACGTCGTGGTGCGGCCGTTCTTCCATGATCATTTTGCCCGGCTCGATCGCCAGATCGTGCTGGCCGATGCGCTCGCCGCCTTCAACTCCGGCCCCGAAGCGCTGCACGATCTCGAAGCCGCGCTTGCCGGAATTCTCGACTGCTTCCGCATCGGCCGCAGCACGTTCCTCTCCAGCCTGTTCCGGCCGCGTATCGATCGCATCCTGTTCGCGGCGACCAAGGCGGACCATCTGCATCACTCCAGTCACGACCGGCTCGAGGCGGTGCTGCGCCGCGCCGTCACCCGCGCGGTGGTGCGCGCGGAAGATACCGGCGCAGACATCGACGTGGTGGCGCTCGCCGCCGTTCGCGCCACGCGCGAGGCCCAGGTCGCGCATGGCCGCGACAAATTGCCGTCGATCCTGGGAACGCCAGCGGCCGGCGAAAGCGCCGGCGGCGAGTTTTTTGACGGCAACACGGAGGTTGCGACCTTTCCGGGTGACCTGCCGCCGGACCCCGAGCCGCTGTTCAACGGCACCGACGCATTCCGCGGCCTCTCGACCGAGGCCGCCGAGAAGAGCGATTTTCGCTTCCTGCGCTTCCGTCCGCCAAAGCTCGAACGCGAGGGCAATGACGAGCCGGCGCTGCCACACATCCGCCTCGACCGTGCCCTGCAGTTCCTGATCGGAGACAAGCTGTCATGAACGACCGATCCAAGCCGCGGCGGCCGGCGACGTTCCGGCTCGACGATCCCGGCGTCGTCGTCACCGAAGCCGACGAAGCGGCGCGGCTTGGCCGCACCACGATCCAGATCACGCCCGAGCACGATCCGCAGGCATTGCCGGTGCCGATCGAGGCCGCGCTCCCGGTGCGTCGCGGCTTTCCCTGGGGCACGCTGTTCTGGTCCGGGCTCGGCGGGCTGACGCTGCTCGGCACCGGGCTCGGCGTGGTCCGTCTGATCGAGGATCTGTTTGCGCGCAGCGAAACGCTCGGTTTCGTCGGCCTTGCATTCGCCTTCGTCACCGCACTGGCGCTCGCGGTGGTGATCGGGCGCGAGGCCTTTGGTCTGGCGCGCCTTGCAACCATCGAGAAGCTGCATGCGCGCGCCGCGGCAGTCCTTGCCAGTGACGACCGCAAGGAGAGCCGCGTCATCGTGCAGGACCTGCTCAAGATCGCGCACCAAAATCCGCAGCTTGCACGCGCTCGCGCGACGCTGGAGAGCCACACCGGCGAGATCATCGACGGCGCCGACATGATCCGGCTTGCCGAGCGCGAACTGATGTCGCCGCTGGATGCGGAAGCGCGGCGGCTGGTGTCGTCGGCCGCGCAAAAGGTCTCGATCGTGACCGCAGTTTCGCCGCGCGCGGCGATCGACGTGTTATTCGTGTTCGTGGCCGCGTTGCGCCTGATCCGTCAGCTCGCTTTTCTCTATGGCGGCCGCCCCGGCGCGCTCGGCATGATCCGCCTGCTCCGCCACGTGATCGCCCATCTCGCCATCACCGGCGGCATGGCCGCGAGCGACAGCCTGGTGCAGCAGATGCTCGGCCATGGGATCGCGGCAAAGCTGTCGCAGCGGCTCGGCGAAGGTGTGCTGAACGGATTGCTGACCGCGCGGCTGGGTCTGGCCGCGATCGACGTGACACGTCCGCTGCCGTTCGCGGCGCTGCCGCCGCCAAAACTGTCGGACCTCGCGACGGATCTGCTGCGGAAGAAGGACGAGGAGTAGCGGCGCTATCCGCGCCATCGTTCGCGCCATTCGCCGGACCGACCCATGGCGCGCCGTCTGAATGAGCGAAGCTTAAGCTCGCGGTTCATCGGGAAAGTCAAAGCTGACAATGATAAAGCCGACCGCACCAACCACCAACAGCGCCAGGAACAGTGCCGCAACAGCAAAGGACCACACAAAAGGCTCCGAGCAGCTGAGTGCCATCCAATCGAGCCAACGAGCGGAATATCATCCCTCGCCGGCTGATCTGAGGCAGACCCGGACGGGTTAAAGGGCAATTGTCCGGTCAAATGACCTTGCTCAGTCAAGCCGCGCCTCGCAAGCGAACTATCGAGTTAGCCCTTTCGAGTATTGGAGGATTATCTGCCGCGGTTTATGGCAACTGAGCACAAGGAGGCGGCAATTCAAATCGTCGCTCTTAAGTCAGCCTCTGGCCGCCCCATACCACGGCGCATCAACCCGTTAAGAAACTGGTTACCAGTCGATGTCACCATTTGCATATTAGGCCGCCATATGCGGCGCGCATTCTGAGAACGTCTCAATATTTCGACACGCCCGGTTGGCGGTCTCTTTCAGGAGAGGCCCAATGTTTAAGGGCTTAATGGCAGCGCTTGTGGCGCTAATCAGCACACTGCAACTGGATCGATACCTGACCAACGGTCGGTACACCGACGCGGCCATGGATATGCTGCGGCAAATCAGGCGCGCGTTTGGATTTTGAGGTGCACTGGACGATTTGAGGCCGGTGATGAAGGGCATCCCATGGACTGATCTCGACGCGGAGGAGCAACGCGCCATTGCGATATTGGGCGCCGGGCTCTCCATCGAGCTGTGTGACCCCGTCGCTCTCCCAAGATTGAAGCGGCTCGGGCTGATCGCAGGGTCTCATTTGACCGCTGCTGCGCACGAGCTGCGCAGGCGCGTTGTTCTGGAAGAACTCAGTGCGCGGGATTGAGCCGCGTAACCAATTGGCACGATCGATCCTCGCCTGGTCGGGAGTGCCTTGACGGGGCTAACAAGGCGTGGGGAGTTTGATGGCGGCAGGTGCAATTGAGCTGATCGTGGAGGGCTACGTTTCCCTCAAGGACCAAGCAGCTCTTGATGAGCTTCGGACACAGCGTCGCAAACTTATCGCAGATCTCGATGCATGTACCGGGATCGACTGCAGGAGTACCATCCGGCAGATCGAGGAAGACATCGTCGTGATTGAGGCCGGGCTGGCGCGGTTGCCGACCTAGTCGGCCGGATGTTCAGAGATTGCCCGGTGTCGTATCGGCAACGGTGCACCCGGTGTGGATCAGGTCCTTCTTGGTCACCCGCACGCTGCCAAGATAATAACCTCGCTCCTGGACGGCTGCCCTGATCTCGTCGCTGACCTTGAGAACTCTCGCTCTGCTCTTGCGCCATTTGTTGGAAGAGTAGAGCGCGGGCATCGGAGAGCCGTTGCTGACGACGAGGAAGTCCCGCTTGCCATTGCGATAGACATCAAACATGTCCTATCCCCGTAGATAATATCAATAGGAGAAAATATGTTTCGTCACGATAGCTCCAGCTTAGTGGCTTAAATGCTTGAGCGGGTGGTAATCTGGGATGGCGGCCTGTGAATGTCGGGACAAATGCTGGTTGCAGCTAAGCGATCAGCTCAGATTTCTGGTCTATGTTGTTATCATGCCACGCCAAGCCGCTTCAACGCGTGGCCTCGATTGCACTTGGGACATTTGCAATGCCTGGCGACGGTGGTGGTCAGCCGCTTCTCCCGCAAGGGAAGAAGGGTGCCTCGCTAGGCGAGCGTACGCTTCTCGAATTCCCCCGCCAGCACCCGCCATTGAAACAGCGGCGAATCCGTTGACGGCGAGAGTTCCGGCGTCCAGCCGGTGAGCTTCTCAATCACGTAGGTATCCGTCAGGACGCCGCGCCAGCGACGTTCGACCTGGCTGAGCTGCTCGCGCTTCGCCGGGATCGATCCCCACACCGGTGCACGATTGTCCGGCTCTCGCCCGACATAGATGCCCGCATGCCCGCTGATCCGATCCATGCCGGGATCGCGAAAACCCTGGAAGCGGCCGCGTTCGTTGATCTCGACGACGGGCACGCGGCCCCTGAACAACCAGCGCATCATCGCGTAGGTGCGATAGTCCGTGGTCGCGATCCAGGTCGCGCCGGTCTCGTCGAGCGCGGCCTGCGCACGCGCAGCTACCTGCTCGTAGCCGGCCTCGGCGCCGATCGGATCGATCTTGCCGAGGAGATTCCAGGGCGCGGCGACGTAGTACAGGAACACGATGACGACGAAGGCGATCCCCGTGACGACCGCCGTGTTGAGCCAGAAGATGCTCGACCGGATCATCCGCGCCGACCAGTGCTCGCGCGACAGCATGACGAGGTTGACCGCGGCGGCGGCAAAGCCGACCGGCCACATGAACATCGGCCAGGTGTCGCCGACCCTGAGCGTCGTCGACTTGAAGAAGAAATAGAGGAACGGCACCAGCACCGCGGTGGACAGCAGGATCGCGATCGGCTCGCGCGTGCGATAGCCGCGCCACGCCGTCATCACGAGGCCTGACAGCACGACCGGCAGCATGACGAAGCCGACCAGGCCGAATTGCAGGCCGATGTAATCGCCGATCGTGCGCAGCGAGATGCCGTAATTGGCGGTGGCCCGCACGCCCTGGAAACGGAACGAGGCCCAGTCGTGCTGCGCGTTCCAGATCAGCACCGGGGAGAACACGGCAATCGCGATCAGCACCGCGAGATAGGGGTAAGGACTGCGCAGCCAGCGCCAGCGCCAATCCGGCACCAGCAGAAACGCGGCGACCGCCGGCGCGAACATGATCGCGGTGAATTTCGACAGCATCGACAGTCCGGCGAACAGGCCCGCCGCCAGCCACCAGCGTCCATCGCCACTCTGCGCGAGCCGCACCAGGGCCCACATCATCGCCACCGCGAACGGGATCATGGCAACGTCCGGCGCGACCTTGGCCATCAGCAGACCGTAATAAAGCGCAGCCTCCGGCATCAGCACCGCGAACATGATGGCGCGCGCATCGTGAGTGAGGCGGCGGACGATGTCGKCGAGCAGCAGCTGCGTCACCAGCATCGCGACGATGCCGCCGAAGCGGACACCGAGCACGGTGTCGCCGAAGATCGCGGTGCCAAAACGGATGAACCAGGCGATCATGGGAGGATGATCGAGGAAGCTGAGCGCTCCCTCCTTCGACCAGGTCCAGTAATAGGCCTCGTCGGTGCGCAGCTCGATGGCGGAGGCGTAGACGATGCGCAGCAGCGTCATCGCGGCAATGACGAGCACGGCCATAACGAGGGGTCGGCGCGCGGCGCCGGCTGGGGACACGGTGATATCAGGGGCTGTCGTCACGGCCGCGCTTTTCGCCAACCTGGGAGGGGGAGTCAATGCAGGGGGTGGTGCCGCAAACACCGATGTCGTCCCGGGGCACGACGAAGTCGCGAGCCCGGGACCCATAGCCACAGGGAGGAGTCTTGGCGCGAACTGGTAACCACGAGTCTTCGTCAAATCCGTTCCTGTGGCTATGGATCCCGGATCGGCGCGCCGCTTCGCGTCGCTTGTCCGGGACGACAGCGGTGGGTGTGGCGCGCGCCTTTGCCCACCCTACGATATCGTAACCTTGCCGCGCATGTGATCAGGCCAGCTGTCCGCCCCTGGAATTAAACGCTACGCTGGCTGTTCTCCTTCATGAACTGATACAACCGAATCATGGCCACTGCATCCTCACGATTGTCCGAACTTTCCCGCGCGACCAGCATGCGGCAGGTTCGGCTGGTCTGCGGCGTCATCCTGTTCTCCTACGTCGTGAGCCATTTCCTCAACCATGCGCTCGGCAACATCTCGGTCGATGCCATGGAGATCGGGGTCTACTATCACACGGCGTTCTGGCGGTTCCTCCCGATCGCGATCGTGTTCTATACGGCCGCGCTCACGCATATGGGGCTCGGCATCTACGCACTCTATCAGCGCCGCCAGTTCCGCTGGCGGACGATCGAGCCGCTCCAGCTCGTGCTGGGCCTGAGCATCCCCGCCCTCGTCATGGCGCATGTGATCGGCGTCCGGCTCGGCTACACGCTGTACGGACACCAGAAACTCTATCCGCAGGAACTCTATCTGTTCTTCGTCACCTCGAACCGCATCTGGACCATGACGGTCCTGCTGATCATCGCCTGGGTCCATGGCTGCATCGGCATCTACTTCTGGCTGCGCCTGAAACCGTTCTTCGCGCGCGCCGCGCCCTATCTGCTCGCCGCCGCCGTGCTGATCCCGACGCTGTCGCTGCTCGGCGTCTACCAGGGCGGACGCAGTGTGCAGATCGAGGTCGACGACGGCGAATGGCGCACGCACAATCTCACCCGCCGCCAGCTCGGCTCGACCGCGGAAGCCGCGACGCTCGACCGCATCACCGGCGGCCTCACCATCGGCTATGTCGGCTTGCTCGGACTGGCGCTGGCGGCGCGCGGCGTGCGCGCCTTGCGCGAACGGCGCCGCGGCATGATCGCGCTGTCCTACGGCAACGGCAAGACGGTGCGCGTACCGAAGGGTCTCTCCGTGCTGGAGGCGAGCCTGCGCCACAATGTGCCGCATGCCAGCGTCTGTGGCGGCCGCGCCCGCTGCTCGACCTGCCGCATCCGCATCATCGGTGACCATGCCGCCCTGCCCGAGCCGTCGCAACGCGAGGCCTTCGTGCTCGCGCGCGTCGGCACCGCCGATCCCTCGATCCGGCTTGCCTGCCAGCTGCGGCCGGACTCCGACCTCTCCTTCTTCCAGCTGTTCACGCCCCACACGCATTCGGCGGACGGGCAGGCCTCGACATCAGCCAGAATCGGCCAGGAGCGCTACCTCGTCAGCCTGTTCGTGGACATGCGCGGCTCGACGCAGCTTGCCGAGAAGCGGCTGCCGTTCGACACCGTTTTCATCGTCAACC
This sequence comes from Bradyrhizobium sp. P3_C3, assembly GCF_056402655.1. Classification (NCBI taxonomy): domain Bacteria; kingdom Pseudomonadati; phylum Pseudomonadota; class Alphaproteobacteria; order Hyphomicrobiales; family Nitrobacteraceae; genus Bradyrhizobium; species Bradyrhizobium sp. P3_C3. The sequence goes on from NZ_JBFUGY010000028.1 coordinate 32,933, forward strand.
GTTTCCTCGGCGCCGTCTCGCGGGCCGTGATCGAGAATGGCGGCCAGCCGAACCAGTTCGTCGGCGACGGCATGCTGGCGCTGTTCGGGCTGTCAGCCGATCCGGAAACGGCCTGCCGGCAAGCGCTGAAGGCTGCCGCCAGCATCGCCACGCATATCGACGAGCTCAACGAGCTCCTGAGCCACGATCTCCGCCAGCCGATCCGCTTCGGCATCGGCATTCACGGCGGCGAGGTCATCATAGGCGACATCGGCTATCGCGATCACATCGTCTTCACCGCGCTCGGCGATGCCGTCAACGTCGCGGCCCGGCTCCAGGACATGACCAAGACGCTGGCCTGCGAAGCAATCGTCTCGGAGGAGGTCCGCCGTACCGCGGGCCTTGCCGACGATGCGCTGCCGCAGCAGGAGGTCGCGATCCGCGGCCGCGACGAGCCCCTGGCCGTGCGTGTGGTTGCGGACACGAGGCAGCTGTCGGCACTGGTTGACCGAAGCGAGCGCGTCGCAGCTTGATTCTTCACCTCTCCCCGCTTGCGGGGAGAGGGAGTGCACTGTCGCTGCGGCTACAGCTCGGCAATCTCGTTACGAACGTAACACCGCCTTGCTGCAACGCAGCGACATGGGCCTGCTGCGAAAGCACGAATTGACTTCATCTCAATCGTTGCGACAGATGAGCGCGGGATCGCGGTGATGACCGCTGTCCAACGAAAAGCTCCGGGAGGAGACGAGAATGTTCGATCGACGCGACCTGCTCAAAGGAGCGGGCCTTGCCGCTATGGCGGCCACACTGAATTCCACCAAGGCGCTGGCACTCGACACCGTCACGCTTCCCTTCGCCAATGGCGAACGGCCGCTGGTGAAATATCCGCAGAAGCGGCCGATGATCGGCCTGACCAGCCGGCCGCCGCAGCTCGAGACGCCGTTTGCGATCTTCAACGACGGTCCGATCACGCCGAATAACGCGTTCTTCGTGCGCTACCACCTCTCGGACCTGCCCTACAATCTGGATCCCGACAAGTTCACGCTCGAGGTCAAGGGCAAGGTCGACAAGCCGCTCAAGCTGTCGCTCAAGGACATCAGGAAGATGAAGGCGACCGAGATCGTCGCCGTCAACCAGTGCTCCGGCAACAGCCGCGGCTTCTCCGAGCCGCGTGTCGCCGGCGGCCAGCTCGCCAATGGCGCCATGGGCAATGCGCGCTGGCGCGGCGTGCCGCTGAAGGCCGTGCTGGAGATGGCGGGCGTGCAGAGCGGGGCCAAGCAGGTCACCTTCAACGGCATGGACGGCCCCGTCAGCGACAAGACGCCGGATTTCGTCAAGGCGCTCGATCTCGAGCACGCCACCGACGGCGAGGTGATGCTGGCCTATGGCATGAACGGCGAGGACCTGCCGTTCCTCAACGGCTTTCCACTGCGCCTGATCGTGCCCGGCTATTACGGCACCTACTGGGTCAAGCACCTCAACGAGATCACCGTCATCGACAATGTCTATGACGGCTTCTGGATGAAGTCGGCCTATCGCATTCCGGACACGCCGAACAATGCGGTCGAACCGGGCACCGCACCGAAGGCGACGATTCCGATCAACCGCTTCACCATCCGATCCTTCATCACCAGCGTTCCCGACGGCGCCAAGCTGAAGGCCGGCGGCACGACGCTGCGCGGCATCGCCTTCGACGGCGGCAAGGGCATCAAGGATGTCCAGGTTTCAACCGACGCCGGCAAGACCTGGACCAGCGCCAAGCTTGGCAAGGATCTCGGCAAATACTCATTCCGTGAATGGAAGCTGCCGGTGAAGCTCGCGGCGGGCGCCCACGAGCTCAAGGTGCGCGCCACCGGCAATGGTGGCGAGACCCAGCCGGATGCGCCACGCTGGAATCCGGCGGGTTATCTACGCAACGTCGTCGAAACCGTCCGCGTGACCGTGGCCTGAGGGAGAATGATCATGCAGCGCACCGTTCTCCTCGCCATCTCACTCGCCGTCGCCGCAATGGTCGGTTCGGCACTTGCAGCGCCGATCAACTACAAGACGCCCGACGAGGTCGCGGCCTTCAAGCCAGGCCCCAATCTCGAGGTGGTGCAGGGCAATTGCAGCGCCTGCCACTCGGCCGATTACGTCAACACGCAGCCGCCGATGAAGGACAAGAAGGGTTTTTGGCAGGCCGAGGTGACCAAGATGATCAAGGTCTATGGCGCCCCGATCGACGATGCCGATGTCGGCAAGATCGTCGATTATCTGGCCGCGACTTATTGACGGATGGCGCGCGGCGTGCCGATCAATTGACCGCGAAACGGGCAAAATCGGCAAAAACGCTGCGAAGTTGAGCGGAATTCGGCGAAATGCCGATATGGTTTGAGCTACCAAGCCGGCCACATTCCGCGTATCCTGTTAGGACCGAACCGGCCGGTTGGCGGGGACTGGCGGTTCGAGATCTCGGAGGAAGACCCGCGGAGAAGACGTGATGGCTAAAGGTACGGTCAAGTGGTTCAACCCGACGAAGGGTTATGGATTTATCCAGCCTGCGTCGGGCGGCAAGGATGTGTTCGTGCATATCTCGGCAGTGCAGAAAGCCGGTCTGTCGTCCCTGAACGAAGGACAGACGGTGGAATACGAAGAGATCGCAAACCGGGGCAAGACCTCCGCAGAGAACCTCAAAGTATAAGCCCGGCAGCCTTTGCTGCCTCCCGGATCTGTCCGGGAGCCGGGCCAAAAAAATCTTAGAAGACGGCCAGTGCATTCGACGACAGGCGTTGCGATTGCACACGGAGAACTATTTTCCCGCGAAGACCGCGCGTTCAACGCCACAGCAATGACAATCGCGACGGCCCTTCGTTAGTCCACCGGCAATGGTGCGTCGCGCTTGATCTCTTCCATCACCGCATAGGTTCGCGTCTCGCGCACGCCCGGCATCGACAGCAACGTCTCGCCGAGGAAGCGTCGATAGGCGGTCATGTCCGCAAGCCGCGCCTTCACAAGATAGTCGAAGCCGCCTGCAACCATGTGACACTCCAGCACCTCGGGCGCGAGTTTCACCGCGCGCGCGAACCGCTCGAAATTGTCCGGCGTGGTCTTGTCGAGCAGCACCTCGACGAACACCAGAAGCCCGAGGCCGAGCCGGTGCGGATTGAGCCGCGCGCCGTAGCCCTCGACAAAGCCCTCCCGCTGCAACCGCTTCAGCCGCTCGCCGACCGAGGTCGGCGACAGCCCGATGCGTTCGGCGAGCTCGACATTGGCGATGCGCCCGTCCTGCTGCAGAATTGAGAGGATCTTCCGGTCGATTCGATCGAGTTCCATATTTTGTGTGGCCAATGCACCAATGATCTTCATTTCCTAAGGCAAAATGGCTAATTTGTCTATCGAACTACGGTCTAGCGGGCCTTATCCTGAATTTGAGCCACAGGACACGCCATGCCGAACATCCCGCCGCCCTTCACCGCCCCCTATGCGCCCGATGATGCCGAGATTGCCGCGCGACTCTTGCCCGCTTCGCATCTCGGCCCGCCGCAGGAGGCGCGGATCGACCGCACCGCGACGCGGCTGATCGAGGCGATCCGCAAGCGCGACGACCGGCTTGGCGGTGTCGAGGACATGCTGCGGGAGTTCGCGCTCTCGACCATGGAGGGGCTCGCCCTGATGGTGCTGGCCGAGGCGCTGCTCCGCGTGCCCGACGCGCGCACCGCCGACCAGTTCATCGAGGACAAGCTCGGCGAGGGCGACTTCATCCACCACGAGACCAAGTCCACGGCCTTCCTGGTCAATGCCTCGGCCTGGGCGCTCGGCCTCTCGGCGCGGGTGATCCAGCCCGGCGAGACGCCCGACGGCACCATCGGCCGGCTGGTGAAGCGGCTGGGCGCGCCGGCGGTGCGCACCGCCACGCGCCAGGCGATGCGGCTGATGGGTAACCATTTCGTGCTGGGGGAGACCATCGAGCAGGCGCTGGAGCGGGGTAAGCCGCGCTCCGGTCAGAAGACGCGCTACTCCTTCGACATGCTCGGCGAAGGTGCGCGCACCGCGGCGGACGCCAGGCGTTATTTCGACGCCTATGCCAGTGCGATCGAGACCATCGGCAAGGCGGCGGGCAGCCATCCCCTGCCCGACCGTCCCGGCATCTCGGTCAAGCTGTCGGCGCTCCATCCGCGCTTCGAGGCGATCAGCCGCGCGCGCGTGATGGCCGAGCTGGTGCCGCAACTGCTGGACCTGGCGCAGCGCGCCAAGGCCCATGATCTGAACTTCACCGTCGACGCCGAGGAAGCCGACCGGCTGGAGCTGTCGCTCGACGTGATCGCGGCGACGCTCGCCGACCCCTCGCTCAGCGGCTGGGACGGCTTTGGCCTGGCGATCCAGGCCTATCAGAAGCGCGCGAGCGCCGTGATCGACTATGTCGACGCGCTCGCCCGCGCGCATGACCGCAAGCTGATGGTGCGGCTGGTCAAGGGCGCCTATTGGGACACCGAGATCAAGCGCGCGCAGGAGCGCGGGCTGGACGGCTATCCCGTGTTCACGCGCAAGGCGATGACGGATCTGAACTACGTCGCCTGCGCTTCGAAGCTTTTGAGTCTGCGGCCGCGCATCTTTCCGCAATTCGCCACCCACAACGCACTGACGGTCGCGACCGTGCTGGAGCTTGCCCAAGATGGCGGCGGCTTCGAATTCCAGCGCCTGCACGGCATGGGCGAGGCGCTTTATGAACAGCTCGCCAAGGATCATCCTGATATCGCCTATCGTACCTATGCCCCGGTCGGCAGCCATCGCGACCTGCTCGCCTATCTGGTGCGGCGGCTGCTGGAGAACGGCGCCAATTCGTCGTTCGTGGCGCAAGCGGCCGACTATCGCGTGCCGGTTGTGGCGCTGTTGCAGCGTCCGGCCGATGCCATCGTCCGGCCGCAAGCGGCGGCCCATCCCAAAATTCCGCTGCCGGGCGATCTGTTCGCGCCGGAACGGCGCAATTCGCGCGGCGTTGAATTCGGCGCGCGCGCGGCGCTCGACCGGTTGCTGGCAGACGTGAAAGCCGAGGCAGCCGGCCTCAAGTCGATCGCGGATGCAACGGTGGGTCAGGCCAATGCGGCGGTGACTGCTGCACGCGCCGGCTTTGCCGCCTGGAGCCGAACGCCGGCGGCCACGCGCGCGGCCGCACTGGAGCAGGCCGCGCATCTGTTGGAGAGCCGAAGCGCCCATTTCATCGCGCTGCTGCAAGCCGAGGGCGGCAAGACGCTGGACGATGCGCTGTCGGAGCTGCGCGAGGCCGCCGACTTCTGCCGCTACTATGCCGCGCAGGGTCGAAAGCTGTTCGGCGTTGATGCCGCCATGCCGGGCCCGACCGGTGAGAGCAACGCGCTCGCCATGCGCGGGCGCGGCGCCTTCGTCGCGATCTCGCCGTGGAATTTCCCGCTGGCGATCTTCCTGGGCCAGGTCACGGCGGCATTGATGGCCGGCAACAGCGTGATCGCAAAACCCGCCGAGCAGACGCCGCGCATCGCCCGCGAGGCCGTAGCGCTGCTGCACGAGGCCGGCATTCCCAGGAGCGCGCTGCATCTCGTCACCGGCGACGGCCGCATCGGCGCCGTGCTGACCGCGCATGCCGACATCGCCGGCGTCGTCTTCACCGGCTCGACCGAGGTCGCGCGCCTGATCAACCGGACGCTCGCCGCCAAGGACGGGCCGATCGTGCCGCTGATCGCGGAGACCGGCGGCATCAACGCCATGATCGCGGATGCGACCGCGCTGCCCGAGCAGGTCGCCGACGACGTCGTGACCTCGGCCTTCCGCTCCGCCGGCCAGCGCTGCTCGGCGCTGCGGCTGCTGTTCGTGCAGGAGGATGTCGCCGACCGCATGATCGAGATGATCGCGGGCGCGGCGCGCGAACTCAGGATTGGTGAGCCCGCAGATGTCGCGACCCATGTCGGTCCGGTGATCGACGCCGAGGCCAAGCAGCGCCTCGATGCGCATATCGCGAGGATGAAGAGCGAGGCGCGGCTGCACTTTGCCGGCACTGTGCCCGACGGCCGGTTCGTCGCCCCACACATTTTCGAGCTCAAGGACGCCGGCCAGCTCACCGAGGAGGTGTTCGGCCCGATCCTGCACGTCGTGCGCTATCGCGCGGAAAACCTCGACCGCGTCCTGCAGGCGATCGAGCGCAGCGGCTATGGACTCACGCTCGGCATTCACTCCCGGATCGACGACACCATCGAGGCGATCATCGATCGCGTCCAGGTCGGCAACATCTATGTCAACCGCAACATGATCGGCGCCGTGGTCGGCGTGCAGCCATTCGGCGGCAACGGGCTGTCCGGAACCGGCCCGAAAGCGGGCGGCCCGCATTACCTCGCACGCTTTGCGACCGAGCAGACCGTGACGATCAACACCGCGGCAGCCGGCGGCAATGCCGCGCTGCTTGCGGGGGAGGAGTGAAGCCCTGCGCCTGGCGCCGTTGCATCCCGCCGAGACATCGGTCTAATGCTGCCATGACTTGGCCTGCGCCAATTCCAGCGCGCGGGAAACAACAAGAGCGAGGGAGCTACGCCGCGATGGAAAAGGGCATTTTTGCAGGGCTCAAGGTTCTGGACTGCGCGAGCTTCATCGCAGCGCCCGCGGCCGCGACCGTGCTGTCGGATTTCGGCGCCGACGTCATCAAGATCGAGCCGCCCGGCGCCGGCGACCCCTACCGCAATCTGCCCAACATTCCGGGCTATCCGACCAGCGAGCACAATTACGCTTGGCTGCTGGAGGCCCGCAACAAGAAGAGCATCGCGCTCGACCTCGCAAAGCCGGAGGCGCAGGCCGTGCTCTACAAGCTGGTCGAAGAGGCCGACGTCTTCATCACCAACATGCCGCCGCCGGTGCGCGCCAAGCTCGGCATCACCTATGATCATCTCGCCCATCTCAACGACCGGCTGATCTACGCCTCGTTCACCGGCTATGGCGAAAAGGGCGAGGAGGCCAACAAGCCCGGCTTCGACAGCAACGCCTACTGGGCGCGTTCAGGCCTGATGGACCTCGTCCGCGCCGATACCCACACGACGCCGGCTCGCTCGGTCGCCGGCATGGGTGACCATCCCTGCGCCATGGCGTTCTATGGCGCCATCGTCACCGCGCTGTATCAGCGCGAGAAGACCGGCAAGGGCTCGCATGTCGCCTCCAACCTGATGGCCAACGGCGTGTGGGCGGCGAGCGTGCTGGCGCAGGCCAAGCTCTGCGGCGCCAAGTTCGCTGAGCGGCGGCCTCGCGAGCGCGCGCTGAATGCGGTCGCCAACCACTACCAGTGCAAGGACGGCCGCTGGCTGATCCTGTCGCTGCTCAGCGAGGAGAAGCAGTTTCCGACGCTCGCCAAATGCCTGGGACGCGAAGACCTCATCACCGATCCGCGCTTCGCCACCAAACCCGACCGCCACGCCCGCTCGGTCGAGCTGATCAAGATTTTTGACGAGACGTTTGCCACCAGGGATCTCGCCGAATGGCGCAAGATTCTCGACGGCAACGGCCTCGTCTTCGGCATCGTCGGCATTCTCGACGACATCCCCAACGACAAGCAGATGCTCGACAACGAGGTGCTGGTGCCGTTCGAGAACGACACCATGCTCACCATCTCCAGCCCGATCTGGATCGACGGCGCCAAGAAGGTCCAGCCGCGCAAGCCGCCCGCCGTCGGCGAGCACAGTGACGAGATTTTGCGCGGGGCGGGATACGACGAGAAGGCAATCAAGCAGCTGCGGGGTTCGGGGGCGGTGGGGTAAGGCGGCGCCACAAACTCCCCTGTCGTCCCGGGGCGCGCATAGCGCGAACCCGGGACCCATAACCACAGGGAGCGGTTGTGACACGAGCTGCCAACTCCGAGTCTTCGCCAAACACCTTCCTGTGGTTATGGGTCCCGGATCTGCGCTCCGCTTCGCTGCGCTTGTCCGGGACGACGTTGAGGAGATAGCTCGCCCTACAAACTCCGTCATTGCGAGCGCAGCGAAGCAATCCAGAATCCCACCGCAGACGCATTGCTGGATTGCTTCGCTGCGCTCGCAATGACGACGAGGGACCATCTCGCTATAACAATCGGCAGAACACAAATGCCGTGAGGCCCTCATGCCCAGCTACCGCCTGCACTACTTCCCGGAGTCCGGCAACAGCTACAAGCTGGCGTTGATGCTGACGCTTTGCGGCGAGACGTTCGAGCCGGTGTGGACCGATTTCGGCGGCGGCGTCACGCGCACGGCGGAATGGCGCAAGGCCGTGAACGCGATGGGCGAGATTCCCGTGCTCGAGGTCGACGGCGTGAAGATGACGCAGACCGCACCGCTCCTGCTCAAGCTTGCCGAGCAGTACGGCCGTTTCGGCGCGGAGACCGAGGAGGAAAAGTTCGAGCTGCTGCGCTGGCTGTTCTGGGACAACCACAAGCTCACCGGCTACATGGCGACCTATCGCTTCATGCGGGCGTTCACTGAGAAAAACGATCCGCAGGTGCTGAAGCATTTTCGCCGGCGGCTCGAGGACTTCCTCAGCATTCTCGACGGACATCTCCAGCACAATGCCTTTGCGATCGGGGCGAAGCCGACGGTCGCCGATATCTCGATGATGGCCTACCTGCACTATCCGAGCGACGAGCACGGCTTCGATTTCGCGGCGAGCCATCCTGCCATCCACGCCTGGCTCGGTCGCATGGCCGCGCTGCCTCACTGGAAACCGGCCTATGAGCTCTTGCCCGGCAAACGGATGACGAATTACGCGAAGTGAGAGCGCTGGTACTAACCCCTCAGCGCCAGCCAGCCGAGCGTGAACAGAATCCCGCCGACGATGACGACCACCGCGACCGCCCAGGTGCTGACGCGGATGCTGCCGGTGACCTGCTTGGCTTCCTCATTGCGCGCGATCTCGCGATTGCGCTCCTTGTCGGCGTCGCTGGTCTCAGTCATGGGTCATCCAAATCGGTTGCTGGCTTTATCTGGCGCGTGATCTTTTCGAAAAACCGCTACACACTTTTTCGGATCACGCGCTAACGCGTCTTGATGAAGCACATGCCGATGCGGCTCGATGCCGCGGCAGCCTGACAGGTGAGACCTTTAGCACAGCTCCATGACGTAAAACTCTTATCCGGCGCTCCCGATCCCGCATTTTGAAGGGAACAATGGGCACCCCAACCATCCTGATATTCGGTGCCGGCCAGTTCCCCGCTGCCGCGGGTCTGCGGCCGGCTGGCAAATCCGCGTGAGAAATCAGGGCGTTTGCCCGCGGCGAATGCGGTCAGGATGTCGCGGCGGCGGACCTGGTCGCCGAAGAAGTGCGGCGAGGCCGGCACGATGGTGGAATTCGACGGCTTGTCCGCCAGCCAATCGACGCCCGGAAAATGGAAGCCGCCGATGCCGCGGGTCTGGTGGCAGCCGGCGCAGGTGACGTCGTTGAGGCGGCGCTGGAAGCCCGCGACCGAGCGGATGTTCTGCATGTCGATGCCACGCGCCGCCGCCTGCTTCAGCGCGCCGACCACGTCGTTGTCGGTGAAGACCGGCTCGCCCTTGTTGCTGTCCCTGTCCTCCCCTTGCACCATGCCGAACTCCGGCTGCAACGGCGAAGCATCGAGGCCGGCGGGCGTCGGCACCACCGCGGCCTTGGCCAGGAATGTCTCGGGGATCAGCACCGTGCCGCGATCGAACTCGCGGAGATTTTCCGGCGCGAGCAGCCAAGCCTTGAAGTCACGTCGAAGATCGTTGTCGGCGAGGATGCGGTCGCGGTCGATCTGGTTCTCCAGCGTCGATTCCTCGAACGTCTTCGTCGCGGCGTTATATTTGAACACCTTGAGCAGATAGTCGGAGCGGAAATCGTGCAGTGCCGATTTCGGCGCGATCGAGATCTGGATATTGGTCTCGATGCGATCGAGCATGGCGTCGGAAGGGAAGATGCTGCTGCCGATCAGCCCCTGCCAGTCGCCATTGTCGAGCCAGCGCCGCGCGACCTCGGCGCAAGTAACAGGCTTTCCGTTCGCATCGGTCTGGCGCGCATCGCGTGCCTTCATCACCAGATTGAACGTCATCGGCAGGCGCGTCGCGGTCTTGCCACCTTCCGGCTTACTCTCGAAACGCACCAGCCGATAGATCAGCCTGATCTCACCGCACGCCTCCTCCGAGACATAGGCGCGGTCCATGCGATTGACGATGCCCGCCAGCACGAAGCGGGTGTCGCGGGATTTGAGATTGGCCCGATCGAACAGCTGCACGTCAAAGCCTTCGCCGACGCCGATGGTCTCGGTCGGGTACGCCGCCTTCTGCCTGATCATGTAGCGGTCGAACTCCGCGTCGATCGCGGGTGGAATTCCCTTGAGCTGCGACAGCGACGAGAACAGCAAATCGGTCGTCAGCGGAACGTTTGCGTTCCGCTCCGGCCATAGCAGGCGCGAGATCGTAAGCGAATCGTTCTGGTCGAGCTTGCGGAGCAGATCGGGATCGATGATCGCCGTGCCGCGCGTCAACGGCGCGTTCTCCGCTGCGAAAAGCGAAACAGTCCCGCCAAGCAAGACGGCGGCAGCAAAGAGAATTCGCAACGCGCGGCTCATGCCTTCAGTAACACCGCCTGAGCCGGCCTATTCAAGTCAAAAGGCGCCTCACATGGTGGTGAAGCGCCTTTTCGAAAGTAGAATGTCCAGCGCTCAGCGCGCGACGATCAGGCCCTTGCGGGTGACGACGACCCAGCGGCCGTCCTGACGGCGGATCGCATCGACGCGGCCAATTCCGGGGATGGGGTCACCGGCATAGACCTCGTAGAGGCCGCCGCGGCCCTCGATCAGCGCACCGCCATTGGCGACGTCGCGCAGCACCCAGCCGTCGATCGTCGGCAACCGGCCGACCTCGGTCTTGGGCGCGGCAGGGGCCGGAACCGGTGCGGCGGCGGCGGTCGCAACCTGGGTCGGCGCGATCGAGCCGGTGGTCTCCTTCGCGGCGGCGGCTGCGGCCTGCGTGGGGGCCGCGGGTGGCGTGGCGCGGAGCTTGTCGACGGTCTCGGACAGTTTTGCGATTTTGGCCATCGGCTCGGCCTGAGCCTTCTCGAGCTTGTCGAGGCGGTCATTGGCCCGGTTGAACTGGCTGAGGCCAGTCTTGGATGTGTGCTCGACATTCGCCTTCAGTGCGACGACATCGGCATCGATCCGGGCAACCGAGGATTCCAGCGCGCTGGTGTCGGCGACCTGCGCCGGCGCGGGGGCCGGGGCCGCGAAGTGCATCATGCCCGCAGTCGCGAGCGCGCCGCTGATGGCGCCGACGCTGGCAGCAATCGCCACCACCGCGGCCATCGCCGACAGGCGGCGCTTGTCGCCGGTCTCGCGCGGCTCGTCCGCCTTCACATGCGGGGCAAACTCCTCGCGCTCCCAGGAGCGCTCCGACGGGGCCATGACGATGAGCTTGCCGGGCTTCGGCTCGGGCTTGGTCTCGAACTTCGGCACTTCGATCCGGGGCGGCTCGACCTTCGGCGCCTCTGCCTTGACTGGATCAGGCTTGGGCGGCGACTCATGGTCGGGGGCGATCGAGGGGGCCTCGATGCCGGCAGCCTCGACGGCCTGCGGCGCGGTCGCAGCTTCCACGACGCTCGTATCCTGGGCAGCCTGCTCAGCCATTGGTTCGCTCACAGTTCGAATACTCCACTCTGGATTGACCTTTTGGTAACTTTCATTGCTTGCGAAATCCTTACTTCGGGACCCGCTTACCGAAGTTTTAGGAAGTCATCCGGGGCCGAATTTGGCCGGGAACGTGGAACCGGTGTGGCGGGCGTGAAACAAATTGTAAGCGGGGGAAGATGAACGGCCGCGGAATGGCTGCCTCCACACCGTCATTACGAGCGTAGCGAAGCAATCCAGGATCTTTCCAAAGCCGCAGTCTGGATTGCTTCGTCGCAAGAGCTCCTCGCAATGACGGAGTGGGCGGCGCCCACTCCGTTCACGTCACCGCTCCGCCCACATCACTATCCGTCACATCACCACCGGCGTATCCGGCAGCGCATTCGCAGGTGGCCCCTGCGGCGGAAAATGCCGTGCCAGCTCGCGCGACACCGCCGCGATGCCGCCGATCACGCCGCGCTCGAACTGGCCGGAGGCGAACTCGGCCTCCATCGCGCGGCAGATGTTCTCCCAGCCCTCGTCACCGACCTTCGCGTGAATGCCGCGATCGGCGACGATTTCGACATCGCGATCGGCGAGCAGGAGATAGATCAGGACGCCGTTGTTGTGCGCGGTGTCCCAGATACGCAAGAGAGAGAACACATCGAGCGCGCGCTCTCGGGCCGGCTGGTTGCGGAACAGCGGTCGCCCGTCGAGCGCGCCTTCGACGACGAAGCGGACTTGGCCGGAATGCGTGCTCTCACCCTGCCTGATCGCCTGCTCGATGCGGGCGAGCACGGCTGGCGGAAAGATCTGCTTCGCCCGCCAATGATGTTGCACGAGATGTCTGGCAATGCGCTTGATGCTCATGACCGCTACCAGCTCCCCGAGGCGCCGCCGCCACCAAAGCTGCCACCACCGCCGCTGAAGCCGCCGCTGTCGCTGGACGACGATCCGCTGCTCCAGCCACCTCCCGAGGAGCCGCTCGACCACGAGCCGCCGCGCGACGACCCCGAGCTTGGCGCCATCGCCGCAAACAGATCGGCGATGAAGCCGATGACGAAGCCCAGCGCTCCGAGCGCGAGCGCGATTGCAAAGGACCCGAGAATGAGCCAGGTCAGCGCTGCGATGATGCCGCCGGTCGCCAATGAGCCAAGCAGCCGCCCCAGCATAGCCCGGAAGAAGCCACCGACCCCGATCGAGGCGAACAGCGTCACAATGAACAGCGGCGCAATATCGTCCAGATTGCCGAAATTCACAGTCGGCGAAGGTACTGGCAGCGGCTCGCCGTCGATCACCCGCATCATGCGATCGACGCCATCAGTAATGCCGCCGGCGAAATCGCCCGTCCTGAATTTCGGCGTGATGATCTCGTCGATGATCCGCCGCGATGTGACGTCGGTGAGCGCGCCCTCGAGGCCGTAGCCGACCTCGATGCGCAAATGCCGGTCGTTCTTGGCGACGACGAGGATCGCGCCGTCGTCCACCTTCTTGCGGCCGATCTTCCAGGCGTCTGCGACGCGGATCGAAAACTGCTCGATCGTCTCCGGCTGGGTCGTCGGCACGATCAGGACGGCGACCTGGCTGCCCTTGCGCGTCTCGAAATCACGCAGCTTTTGCGACAGCGCGGCGATGTCGGCGCTCGACAGCGTGCCGGTCTGGTCGACCACGCGACCGGTGAGTTGGGGGATGGCGACATCGGCGAAGGTGGGTAACGAGCAGCCAATCAGCAGCACGAATGCGATAAGCGCCCGCCACACATTCGCTGTCATCGCCCGGCTTGACCGGGCGATCCAGTATTCCAGAGACGCCAGAGGACTACGGAGGAGCCGCGGCGTACTGGATTCCCCGCCTTCGCGGGGAATGACGGCGGTGGGTGGGGCTGGGCGCATTCGCAAAATCGAACGCACTTACTTCGACGGCGCAGGCGCCGGATTGAAATCGACCTTCGGCGCGGTCGAGATCTCCTTTTCGTTCTCGACCGCGAAATTCGGCTTCTCCTTGTAGCCGAACATCATTGCGGTGAGGTTGCTCGGGAAGGAGCGAATGGTGACGTTATAGTCCTGCACCGCCTTGATGTAGCGGTTGCGCGCGACCGTGATGCGGTTCTCGGTGCCTTCGAGCTGCGACATCAAATCCTTGAACAGCGCATCGGACTTGAGCTGCGGATAGTTCTCGGTGACGACCAAGAGACGTGACAGCGCGCTGGAGAGCTCGCCCTGGGCGGCCTGGAACTTCTGGAAGGCGGCGGGGTCGTTCAGCACCTCAGGCGTCGCCTGGATGCTGCCGACCTTCGCGCGGGCATTGGTGACGCCGAGCAGCACGTCCTTTTCCTGCTGCGCAAAGCCCTTCACCGAGTTGACCAGATTGGGCACGAGATCGGCGCGGCGCTGATACTGGTTCACGACCTCGGACCAGTTGCCCTTGATCTGCTCGTCCTCGCTCTGGATCGCGTTGTAGCCGCAATTGGTCAGGCTCAGCGAGGCCAGAGCCGCCAGCACGGTCAGGATCTTGCGCATCAAATTCCTCCCGGTGAAATCTGGCGTAAACTATCAGATTGAACGCGCGCGGCACCAGACATCTTGTGCCGGCGGCGCGAAAAGCAACCGACTGACGCAAGCCCCTTGCCTATCCCTGGCCGACATAGTCAACTTGAGCAAAACAAGAACGGAAACGCCAAGGGGAACGCGATGAGCTCGTTCGAGACCATCCTCGTGGAGAGGCCCGAGGCGGCGATTGCCCGGGTCGTGATGAACCGGCCCGAGGCGCGCAACGCGCAGAACCTGCAAATGACCTACGACCTCAATGCCGCGTTCGACGCCGCGGTGCAGGACGACGCGGTCAAGGTGATCATCCTCGCCGGCAACGGGCCGCATTTCTCATCGGGCCACGATCTGCGCCCCGGCGGCAAGAACGCCGCAGGCGTCGATTTTCCGCCGATCGGAAATTGGGGTGGCTTCGCCGAACCGAACGCGCATGGCCGCTTCGCGCGTGAGCAGGAAATCTATCTCCAGATCACGCGGCGCTGGCGCAACCTGGCCAAGCCGACCATTGCCGAGGTGCACGGCAAGTGCATCGCCGGCGGATTGATGCTGGCCTGGGCCTGCGACCTCATCGTCGCCAGCGACGATGCTCAGTTCTGCGATCCCGTGGTGACCATGGGCGTCTGCGGGGTCGAATGGTTCGTGCATCCCTGGGAGCTCGGCCCGCGCAAGGCGAAGGAATTCCTGTTCACGGCCGACGCATGGAGTGCGCAGGAGGCGCATCAGCTCGGCATGGTCAACCGGGTCGTGCCGCGCGCGGAGCTCTCAGCGTCGGTGCTGGAGCTGGCGCGCCGGATCGCATCAAAGCCTTCCTTTGCGCTGAAGCTGACCAAGGAGGCGGTGAATCGCTCGGTCGATGTGATGGGCCAGCCCGCCGCGATCGACCAGGCCTTTGCGCTGCATCAGCTCTGTCACGCCCATAACCTTCAGGAGTTCGGCATGGTGGTCGATCCATCCGGACTGCATCCCACCGTGCGCAAGCCGCCGGCGGCCGCGGAGTAACGATATGGACCTCAACCTGAGTGACGAGCAACGGTTGCTGCGCGAGAGCGCGGAGCGTTTCGTGGCCGAAAGCTACGATGCCGACCATCGCCGCAAGATGGCGAACGATCCGTCCAGCTTCAGCCCTGCGGTGTGGAAGCAGTTCGCCGAGCTTGGCTGGCTGGCGCTGCCGATTCCGGAGGAGTTCGACGGTCTCGGCGGCGGCGTGGTCGAGATCGGCATTCTGATGGAAGCCTTTGGTCGCGGGCTGGTGTCGGAGCCGTATATCGCGACGGTCGTGCTCGGTGCGGCGCTCATCGACAAATGCGGCAGCACCGCGCAGAAGCGGGCGAGGCTGCCGAAGGTCGCGGATGGATCGCTGAAGCTCGCCTTTGCCCATTCCGAGCGCGCCGCGCGCTTCGATCTCGCCAAGGTCGCGACCGTCGCCCACAAGACGGCGCAAGGCTGGCGCCTTGCCGGCAGCAAGATCGCGGTGCTCGACGGCCACGCCGCCGACGAGATCATCGTCTCCGCGCATATCCACGATCACAAGGGACCTTCGGGACGGATCGGCCTGTTCCTGGTGCCGGCGAAGACGCCCAGCGTTGTCATCATCGACTATGAACGTCTCGGCGGTGGACGGGCCTGCAATATCGAGCTGTCCGGCGTCGAGCTGCCGGAGGATGCCCTGCTCGGCGACGGACACGACGCCCTGCCCGCGATCGAATGGGCCGTCGATCGCGCCATGGCTGCGCTTGGCGCGGAAGCCGTCGGCATCATGCAGACGCTGCTCGACACCACGCTGGAATACACCAAGATCAGAAAGCAGTTCGGCCGGCCGCTCTCGGCCAACCAGGTGATCCGCCACCGCCTCGCCGACATGGCAATGCAGGTCGACGAGGCGCGCTCGATGGCGCTGCGCGCCGCGCTGAAGGCAGACAGCACGCCGATCGAGCGCGCACGAGCTGCGTCGGGTGCAAAGGCGAAGATCGGCAAATGCGCGCGCTTCGTCGGCGAGCAGTCGATCCAGCTCCACGGCGGCATGGGTGTCACCGAGGAGCTTGAGGTCGGCGCCTATTTCAAGCGGCTGGTCACCTTCGACACGCTGTTCGGCGGCAGCGCGCATCATTTTAGCCGCCACGCCCAGCTCGGCCGCACAGCCTGACACAAGGAGCGCATCATGGACCTCTCGTTCAACACCGAGGAGCGCGCCTTCCAGGACGAGGTACGCGGCTTCATTGCGAAAAACCTCACCGAGGAGATGAAGCGCGCAACCGCGCTGACGCCGTCGGTGTTCTCCGACCCTGATATCGGTATGGCTTGGCAGCGCGCGCTGCACCGGCAGGGCTGGGGCGCACCGGGCTGGCCGGTCGAACATGGCGGTCCGGACTGGACGCCGGCGCAGCGCTGGATTTTCGAGACTGAATCGGCACGAGCCGGCGTGCCCAATGTCAACGTGATGGGCGTGAAGATGGTCGGGCCCGTCATCATCGGCTTCGGCTCGCCCGAGCAGAAGAGCTTTTATCTGCCGCGCATCCTCTCCGGCGAGGATTATTGGTGCCAGGGCTATTCCGAGCCGGGCTCCGGCTCCGATCTCTCGTCGCTGAAGACGCGCGCGGTGCGCGACGGCGACGACTACATCATCAACGGCACGAAAATCTGGACCACGCATGCCCACCACGCCAACCGCATGTTCGCGCTGGTGCGCACCAGCGACGGGCCGCGGCAACAGGACGGCATCAGTTTTATTCTCATCGACATGACGACGCCGGGCATCACGACACGCCCGATCCTCACCATCGGGGGCGACCACGAAGTCAACCAGGTGTTCTTCGACGACGTGCGCGTGCCCATGGCCAATCGCGTCGGCGAGGAAGGCAAGGGCTGGACCTACGGCAAATATCTGCTCGAGTTCGAGCGCGGCTCCGGCATTGCGTCAGCGAAGCTTCGCGAGGGACTGAAGGCGATCGCGGAGCTGGCCGAGTCGGAGCTGACGGGCCGCGCGATCGACAGCCCCGATATCGCCGTGCGCATCTCCGAGGTCGAAATCGACATCGACGCGCTGGAGATGACCGAGCTGCGCGTGCTCTCGGCGCTGCAGACCGGACAAAATCCCGGCGCGGTGTCGTCGATCCTGAAGCTGCGTAACAGCGAGATCCGGCAGGCCGTGACGCGGCTCGGCGCCGACGTGATCGGCCACGACGCGCTCGCGGTCGAGCCGATGCGCCCGCTCTACAAGCTCAACCACGCGCCGGCGACGCCTGAGGAGATGCTGACGGTGGTGCCGGAATATCTCAACGGCCGGGCCTACACGATCTTCGGCGGCACCTCGGAGATCCAGCGCGACATCATCGCGAAGATGATGCTGGGGATTTAGAGGGCGTGGGGATTTAGCCAGAGCTGGCGCGGCATTCTCCGCTGTCGTCCCGGACAAGCACAGCGAAGCGAAGCGCAGATCCGGGACCCATAACCACGGGGTGAGGTTATGGCGCGAGCTGGTCACCACGAGTCTTCGTCAAACAACGTCCTGTGGTTATGGGTCCCGGGCTCGCGCTGTGCGCGCCCCGGGACGACAGTTGGGTATGAGGCGGCAGCTAGCGCAACAACGCCTTCCGCTAACCCACCACCTTCGCGTCCCGGATCGCCTTCCAGATCTTCTGCGGCGTCAGGGGCGTATTCAGCTGGGTGATGCCGAGCTCGGCGAGTGCGTCCATCACGCCATTGGTGACGCAGGGCGGGCCGCCGATGGCGCCGGATTCGCCGCAGCCCTTGGCGCCGAGCGGATTGGTGCGGCAGGGCGCGGAGTCGTCGAGCGTCACAACGATCGGCGGCACGTCGTCGGCGCGCGGGATGCAGTAATCCTGGTAGCTCGCGGTGAGGAGCTGACCGTCGGCGTCGTAGGAGACGCCTTCATACAGGGCCTGACCGATGCCCTGCGCGACGCCGCCATGGATCTGGCCGGTGACCAGCATCGGGTTCACGGCAACGCCGACGTCGTCGACCGTGGTGTAGCGCACGACCTTGGAGACGCCGGTCTCGGGGTCGATCTCGACCTCGCAGATATGCGTGCCGTTCGGCCAGCTCGGGCCATCGACCTCACCTTCGGAATCGACGCTGAGCTTGGCGCCGCCCTCCTTCTCGGCGAGATCGAACAGGCTGATGCGGCGGTCGGTGCCGACCACGGTGAGCATGCCGCCCTGATATTCGATATCCTCGACCGAGGTCTCCAGCACGTTGGCTGCCTTCTCGCGCGCCTTCTGGATCAGATCGTTGGACGAGACCGCGACCGCCGTGCCGCCGACGAACAGCGAGCGCGAGCCGACGCTGCCAAAGCCCATGGCGAGATCCGTGTCACCCTGGACCACGTCGATCTTGTCTATGGCAATGCCGAGCGTGTCGGAGATCATCTGGGTGTAGGTGGTCTGCAGCCCCTGCCCCATCGCCATGGTGCCGGAATGCAGCACGACGCGGCCCTGCGAGGTCGCGTGCAGGCTGACCTTCTCGGTGTGCGCGCGGCCGCCGGTCCACTCGATGTAGGACGTGAGCCCGCGACCGTAGAGCAGGCCCTTCTTCTTCGCGGCTTTCTTGCGCGCGGCAAAGCCGTCCCAGTCGGCCAACTTCACGGCGCGATCGAGCATGTGGGCGAAGGCGCCGGAATCGTAAACCTGACCGGCGGCGTTGGTGTAGGGCAGCTGCGCCGGCTTGATGTAGTTCGCTTTACGGATCGCACGCGGATCCATGCCGATTTTTCGTGCAGCGGCGTCGAACAGGCGCTCGACGATGAAAACGGCTTCAGGCCGGCCCGCGCCGCGATAGGCGCCGACAGGCGCGGTGTTGGTCATCACCGACTGCACCTCGAAATGCACCAGCGGCAGATCGTAGACGCCGGTCTGCACGAACGGCCCGAGCACCAGCGGAATGATGTTCGCCGCACCCGAGGAGTAAGCACCGGTGCAGCCGATCGACTTGACGCGATAGGCCAGCACCTTGCCCTTCTCGTCCAGCGCAAAGGAGGCCGTCGAGGTGAGATCGCGGCCATGGGTGCCGCCGACGAATTCGTCGGTGCGGTCGCCGCGCCAGCGGATCTTCCGGTTCAGCTTGGTCGCGGCATAGGCGACGATGCCGTCTTCCGGATAGAGGTTGGTCTTCTGGCCAAAGCCGCCGCCGATGTCGCCGACCAGCACGCGGACGCTGTCCTTGGGGCGCTTGAGCACGGCTTCCGCGAGCACGTCGCGGGTCGAGGCCGGGGTCTGCGACTGCACATGCAGGAGAAGACGGCCGGTCTTCTTGTCGATCTCGGCAATGGTCGAGCGCGGCTCCATCGCGGAGGGCACCAGACGCTGGCTGACGATGTCGAGCTCGACCGTATGCGCAGCCTTGGCAAACGCCTCGTCCGCCTTGGCGGCATCGCCATAGCTCATCGCACCGACGATGTTGTCGGGCGCCTCGGGCCACACCACGGGCGCGCCGGGCTTGACCGCCTCGACGGGATCGACCACCGCGGGCTGCACGTCGTATTCGATCACGATCGCTTCGGCCGCGCTCTGTGCTTCCGCGCGGGAGGAAGCAACCACCGCCGCAATCGCTTCGCCGGCGTAGCGGACGATCTCATGGGCGAGCAGGCGGCGCGGCGGCACCGTCATCGGCTTGCCGTCGGGGCGCTTGAAGATGCTCAGGGTCGGAATGGTGCCGATATCGTCCTTGACGAGGTCAGCGCCGGTGTAGATCGCGGTGACGCCCGGCATCGATGCCGCAGCGCCGGTGTCGATCGAGACGATCTTCGCGTGGGCATGCGGCGAGCGCAGCACATGCAACCACAGCGCGCCTTCCTCCGGCTTGTCGTCGATGAACTGCCCCTTCCCGGTGAGCAGCCGCTGGTCTTCCAAACGCTTGACGGGCTGGCCCGCTCCGAAACGCAAAKTGCCGGGAAGAATGTTCATTCCGTGGGGTCCTCAGGGTCTTTTCGAAACTGCGGGCAGCCTTTTAGCGGATCGATCAAGGGCATGCCAGCCGCGGTTTTGGGCGGGATATCCACGATTTCGGCATGCCGTCCCGCAAATCCACGATTCCGTAGGGTGGGCAAAGGCGCGCTTGCGCCGTGCCCACCCTCTCTCAACGGATGATCGGGATGGTGGGCACGCTACGCTTTGCCCACCCTACGGCACTGCTACGGAGAAAGCTCCCTCAACGCCGCTTCCACGACCTTGCGCGCCTCCACGGTCAGCGCGGCCTGCGGCGGGACGGGATCGCCGACGTCGTAGCCCTGGATCGCCAGCCCCGCCTTGATGCAGGCGGCGAGGTTGAAGCGAGCGAAAGCCTCGTTGATCCGCCACAGCCTGCGCTGGAGCGCCATGGCCTCGTCCCAGCGGCCGGCCTTGCAGAGGTCGTAGAGCGCGACGCTCTGGCGCGGGATGATGCAGGCCGGTCCCGCCATCCAGCCGAGCCCGCCGATCAGCATCACCGCCGCCGGGATATGGGCGGAGGCCGAGAACACGCGCAAGGCATCGCCGCAGCGGTTCATGATCGAGAGCAGCCGGCCGGTATTGGTCGAGGCGTCCTTGATGTAGCCGATGCGCGGATGTTCAGCGAGGCGCGCGATGATGTCGAGCGTGAGATCGGAACGCTGGAATTGCGGATTGGTGTAGATGACGACCGGGATGTCCACGGCATCCGCGATGGCGCGGAAGTACGATTCGACCTGGGCATCGGCGAGCGGGAAGTACGCTTCCAGGATCGCCAGAATGCCGTTGGCGCCACACTTCTGATAGGCCTTCGCCTGCGCCACTGCGTCCGCCGTCGAGGTGGATGCGACGCCGGCCACAACCGGCACGCGGCCCTTCGCGGCCTGGATAGTGGTCTGCACGATCTCGGTGCGTTGCGCGGCATTGAGATAGGCGAACTCGCCAGTCGAACCCAGCGGCGTCAGCCCGTGCACGCCTGCGCCGATCAAATTGTCGCAGAGCCTGCCGAGGACTTCGGTGCGCACCGTGCCATCGGAATCGACGGGCGAAACGAGATAGGGAAAGACGCCGTGAAAATCGGGCATGTCAGGCTGAACCCCGGAAAATTGGCTAGCGCCTGACCGGTCATAGCAACGCCCGAGCCGGCGATCAAACCCTGATCAGGCGCACCCGCGTGCCCCAGGGATCGACGGCCTCCACACCGTTGGCGAGCGCCGTGACCTGCGCGCCGCCCTTGCGCAGGCGTTCCTCCTGCGCGGCGAGAATGTCCTGCTTCGCCATCACCAGCGAGAACCAGGCGAGCCCCGTGGTCTGATCGTCGCGTTGGCCGGCCCCCTGGCTCTGCCAGATGTTCATGCCGAGGTGATGGTGATAGCGGCCCGACGACAGGAACGCGGCGCCGCCACGGCGGCGGGTGGGATCGAGGCCGACCGTGCCGTGATAGAACCGTTCGGCCTCGGCGAGATCGCCGACACGCAGATGCATGTGCCCGACGCGCAGACCGTCCGGCGCCTTGGCGTAGTCTGCCACGCGCGTGTTGGTCAGCGACAAGAGGTCAGGGATGTTGAGCTCGTCGCTCGCCATCTTCACGCTGCCCTCGCTCCACTGCCATTGCGAGGGATCGCGGTCGGCATAGACCTCGATGCCGTTACCTTCGGGGTCGTCGAGATAGACGGATTCACTGACGAGATGATCGGCGAAGCCCGACAGCGGCACGCGATGCGAGGCTGCGTGCACCAGCCAGCGCGCGAGATCTTTTCGCGACGGCATCAGGAAGGCGGTGTGGTAGAGGCCCGCGGCGTTGCGCGGCTCGATCGCGGCCTCGGGACGGGCTTCCAGCACGAGCAGCGTGATGCCGGCCGTGCCGAGCGTCGCGGCGCCGGCGGAGCGCTCCATCACGGTCAGCCCGATCACGTCGCGATAGTAGTCCGCGACCTTGTCGAGGTTCTTGACCCGGAGCGTCACCATGCCCACCCGCATCGGCGTACGGCTGGCATAGGTCGGCCCGCCGCCTTGCGGCATGCCCTCGGCCCGAGCGGCGGCGGCGGCCGCCATCGCGAGCGAGGTCGCACCGGCGAGTTGAAGCAGAGTGCGGCGGGTGAAGTCGACGGTCATCGGTCGGGGCTCGCTGGAAGCGCTGGAGGTCGTACAGTGCAATTCCTGGATTGCTACACGTTCCCGTGAAGGCGTCCCAATCACATGTTCGTCGGCCGTGCCCCTGCGGAGGTCGGTCCGCCCCGTCTGTCCTGGCCACCCGGCCAGTTTCGCAATCGCCCGCGACATCCCAGATTGAGGACAATTTACAGGAGCCTTCCATGACCGACCCCACTCCTCTGTCGTCCCTTTCGTCCGCGCTCGCGGATGTCGTGACGCGCACCGCGCCATCCGTCGTCGCCGTGCATTCGCATCGCTCCCGCGCCACCGGCTTCGTCTGGAAACCCGGCTTGATCGTCACCGCCGACGAAGCGCTGGCCGACGAGGGCGATATCCAGATCGGCCTCCCCGACGGCAGCACCGCGGCCGCCACGATCGCTGGCCGCGACCATACGACCGACATCGCGCTGTTGCGCACCGATGCCAGTCTTGCGCCGGTCAAGCTGGCCGCGACCGTTCCGGCCCTCGGCACGCTGTCGGTCGTCGTCGCCACCGATCGCGATGCGCCGAGCGCGGCGCTCGGCATGGTATCACTGTCCGGCAAGAGCTGGCGCTCCTTGCGCGGCGGCGACATCGATGCGCGGATCGAGCTCGACGTACGCCTGCGCTTCGCGCAACAAGGCGGGCTCGCGCTCGATGCATCAGGCGACGCCTTCGGCATGGCCGTGCTCGGGCCGCGGCGGGTCCTGGTGATCCCGACGGCGACAATCGAGCGGGTCGCGGCACAGCTCGAGGCGCGCGGCCGCGTCGCCCGCGGATATCTCGGCCTCGGGCTCCAGCCGGTGCGGCTCGACGATGGCATCGGCGCGATGGTGATGAATGTCGACAAGGCCGGTCCTTCGGCTGCGGCCGGCATCCGCCAGGGCGACGTCATCGTGGCGGTCAACGACCAGAAGCTCTCCGGCGTGCGTGCGCTGTCGCGGACGCTGGGACCTGCGAGCGTCGGCACGGTGGTCGATGTCGCGGTGCGCCGCGGCGGCGAGCCAGTCAGCTTCAAGGTCACGATCGGCGAGAGGCCGGAGGCGTGAGCGAGGACAACGCGCCCGAGATCGTGCTCGCCCTGGAGATCGACGATCCCGCCCTCGCCGATCGCCTGGCGGTCCTGCTMGGCAACATCGCCGGGCTTCGGCTCGCCGCGCCCGGCGAGGCCGCCACGGCGACGGTCATGGCCCGCGATCCGCGCATCATGCCGGAAGACATCGCACTGACGCAGCGCGAGCTCGATGTCCTGGCGCTGATGGCGGAAGGCGCGTCCAACAAGCTGATCGCGCGCCAGCTCGGCATTTCCGTGCACACGGTCAAATTCCACGTCGGCTCGCTGCTCGACAAGCTGGATGCCACCGGCCGCACCGACGCGGTCGCGCATGCGGCACGCCGCGGCGTGATCGAGCTATGACGCCGTCAGCTCCTATCGCGTTGATGTCGCCGGGAAGCTGAGCCGGACCGTGAGGCCCGGCGCATTGTCGTGCAGCGCAATCTCGGCGCCATGGAGACCGGCAACGGCCGCGACCAGGCTCAAGCCCAGACCGTTGCCCGGCGTGTAACGGCTCTGTTCGAGCCGGTAGAAGCGCTTGAACACGTGATCGCGCTCTCCGGTGGGAATGCCCGGACCATCGTCGGCGATCGCGATCACCGCCCCGGCGCCGGCGCTGCGACAGGTCACCGTGACCTGCCCGCCCGCGCGGCCGTGCTTGATCGCGTTGTCGACCAGATTGGCGATGGCGTCGAACAGCAGGTCGCGGTCCCCCGTAATCGCAACCTCGCGGTCGCCGTCAAGGCTGAGGCGGGTCGCGACCTGCTCGGCCGCGGCGTCGTAGAGCTCGACGACCTCGCCGGCAATCTCGGTGAGGCTCAGCGTGCGAAACGCGCTCCGGCGGGCGCGGGTCTCGATCTCCGAGATCCGGGTGATGGAAGCGAACATGCCGAGCACGGCGTCGAGATCGGCGATGGTATCGCCAATCAGCGTCGCATCGGCCTCGCCATTTCGCGGAGTGTGATAGGCCTTTTCCAGCCGGCCGCGCATGCGTGTCAGCGGCGTGCGCAAATCGTGGGCGACGTTGTCGCTGACCTGCTTGACCTCGCCCATCAGCGTCTCGATGCGGTCGAGCATCTGGTTGAGGTTTTCGGCGACGCGGTCCCACTCGTCGTGACTGCCGCGCAAGGGAATGCGCCGGTCGAGCCCCGACAGCATGATGGCGCGGCTGGTCGCATTGATCTCCTCGATCCGTCCGACCGTGCGCCGCGTCACCAGCACGGCGGCGAGCCCGGCCAGCACGGCCAGCAGCACGGCGACGGCGACCATCGCGAGCTGGATCATCGCGGTGAAGCCGCTGTGATCGCCGGCGTCGCCGACCCGACCCTGCACATAGGCGATCGTGCCGAAATAGACATAGGCCATGATCGCCGCGACGATCAGGCCGAACGCCGCGATCGCGATCAGTGCCAGACGGAAGGTCGAGGAGCGGAGCGTCTTAGCCAGGAGCACGGAGGCAATATCCGATGCCGCGGATCGTATGGATCAGCGGATAGGCCTGGGCATCGTCGACCTTGCGGCGGACGCGCCCGACATAGACGTCGATGATGTTGGTGGAGGGATCGAAATGCAGGTCCCAGACATGCTGGAGCAGCATCGCCCGGGAGACGACGCGGCCTTCGTTGCGGACGAGATATTCGAGCAGCTGAAACTCGCGCGGCAGCAGCGGAATTTTCCGGCCGCGCCGGCTGGCGTTGCGCGCGATCAGGTCGATGGCGAGATCGCCGACCCGCAGGATGGTTTCCTTGGCGACGGTCTCGCTGCGGCGGCCGAGCGCCTCGAGGCGCGCCAGCAGCTCGACGAAGGAGAACGGCTTGACGAGATAGTCATCGCCCCCGGCGCGCAAACCGCGCACGCGGTCGTCGACCTCGCCGAGCGCGGAGATGATCAGGAAGGGTGCGGCGATGCCGTCGTCGCGCAACTGGCGCATCACGGCGATGCCGTCGATGTCAGGCAGCATGCGGTCGATGGTGATCACGGCATAGTCGCGGGCGACGCCGTGGCTCAGGGCTTCACGACCCGTCGCGGCAAGATCGACGTCGTAGCCCGAGGTGGTGAGTTCCTCGACGAGCTGGCCTGCGGTTTCCGGATCGTCCTCGACGACCAGAATGCGGCGGTGACCTCCGGTCATGCAAAACTCCGCGCGACGATCGCCACCAGACTATCCCGTTCCGGGGCTGAGCGGAACCGCCCGGTGGCGATCGCGACAATGGTGCGGTACCGCGATGCGACTACCAATAGTCTCCGCACACATTGACCCATTGCCATCCATAGGCTGTCCAGCTCCTTTGCCAGCAGCCATCGTCGTAATAGTTGCCATAGTTGGCATAGAAGAACGGCGCGCCGACGAAAGCGAACCGGTTGAAGCGGTGACGGTGGAAGAAGGCATGGCGACCAATGAACGGCCTGCCGTGCCAGCCCGGGCCAGCAAACCGCGGGCCGAAAGCGGCGCGGGTCGCCAATGGTGCACCGACAAAGCGCGGCCCCATGGCAGCACGGGCGGCCATTGGCGAACCGGCGAAGCGGGCGCCACCGAAGCCCGAGCCGCCAGCAAAGCGCGCGCCGCCCATGCCACCGAAACCACCCGCGCGCATACCGCCGAAGCCGCCCGCATGCATTCCGCCGCCGCCGAAATGCCCGCCGCCGCCAAAGCCACCGTGACCGCCACCGCCGAAGCCGCCACCGCCGAAGCCGCCACCGCCGTGGCCTCCGCCACCGCCACCGCCGCCACGGGCAAGCACAGGTGAAGCGAGCGCCATCATTGCGGCGAGCGTCACCGCAGTGACGCCTTTGAGAAGCCTGTTGTCCATCGAAGCATCCTCCGTGCTGCGCGGCGATCTTTCTGCCGCGCGAGGAGGATCAGATGAGAGGAACGGACAGGCACCTTCAACTTACAAACGCGCCAGATTCTGACGCAGGTGTTAGGGACGAACGCTCTTTCGCTCTCTCGCCCCGCTCTGACGGGGAGAAGGTGGGGTGAGGGGCAGCGTCCGCGAATGCGATCTAAAAAGTGATCGCAACGCTTGCCCCGTGCACCATCAAGTTACGGGCCGGAGGGGCCTTTGATCCGGTCAGCCGCATGCCTTGCCTCACCCGGATCGCTAGCGCGATCCGACCTCTCCCCGCAAGAGCGGGGAGAGGTTAAAGTATCACGC
This sequence comes from Bradyrhizobium sp. P3_C3, assembly GCF_056402655.1. Taxonomy (NCBI): domain Bacteria; kingdom Pseudomonadati; phylum Pseudomonadota; class Alphaproteobacteria; order Hyphomicrobiales; family Nitrobacteraceae; genus Bradyrhizobium; species Bradyrhizobium sp. P3_C3. The sequence continues at coordinate 59,317 of NZ_JBFUGY010000028.1, forward strand.
CCGCTTGCCGCCGTTCTTCTCGGCCGCCCGGCGCATGGCCTCCGCAAGGGCACCGCCGCCGGAGGATTCCTGGTTGCGCGGGGCCGACGACGTCATGCGCGCGGGGTTTCGCGAGCTGTTGTCCCGCTGCATGCCGGGCGCGTCCTTCTTGGCGCCTACCTCGTCGTCGAGGCGCAAGGTTAGCGAGATGCGCTTACGGGCGACCTCGAAGTCCAGCACCTTCACCTTGACGATGTCGCCGGGCTTCACCACCTCGCGCGGATCCTTGATGTAGGTCCTGGACATCGCGGAGATGTGAACCAGACCGTCCTGGTGCACGCCGATATCGACGAAGGCGCCGAAGGCGGCGACGTTGGTCACGGTCCCCTCGAGGATCATGCCCTTCTGGAGATGCTTGATCTCCTCGACGCCCTCCTTGAACACTGCAGCCTTGAACGCGGGACGCGGATCGCGGCCGGGCTTCTCGAGCTCGCGCAGGATGTCCGTGACGGTCGGCAGACCAAAGGTCTCGTCGACGAAATCCTTGGGCTTCAGCGTACGCACGATCTCGCTGCTGCCGATCAGCGCCTTGATGTCACTCTTGGTGGCACTGAGAATCCGCCGCACCACGGGATAGGCTTCCGGATGCACGCCGGACGCATCGAGTGGATCCTCGCCGCCGAGAATGCGCAAAAAGCCCGCGCATTGCTCGAACGCCTTCGGCCCGAGCCGCGGCACGTCCTTGAGCGCCTTGCGCGACTTGAACGGGCCGTTGGCGTCGCGGTGTGCCACGATGCTCGAGGCAAGGCCGGAGCCGACACCCGACACGCGGGCCAGCAGCGGCGCCGAGGCGGTGTTGACGTCGACGCCGACCGCGTTCACGCAGTCTTCGACCACCGCATCGAGCGACTTGGCGAGCTTGGCCTGGCCGAGGTCGTGCTGATACTGGCCGACGCCGATCGCCTTGGGCTCGATCTTGACGAGCTCGGCGAGCGGGTCCTGAAGACGGCGGGCGATCGAGACCGCACCGCGCAGGGTGACGTCGAGACCCGGCAACTCCTCCGAGGCGAAGGCCGAGGCCGAATAGACCGACGCGCCGGCTTCCGACACCACGATCTTGGTCATCTTCAGCTCGGCCAGGCCCTTGACGAGATCGCCTGCGAGCTTGTCGGTTTCGCGCGAGGCGGTGCCGTTGCCGATCGCGATCAGCTCGACACGATGCTTCAGCGCAAGCTTGCCGAGGATCGCGAGTGCCTCGTTCCACTGCCGCTGCGGCTCGTGCGGATAGATCACGGCGGTATCGACCACCTTGCCGGTCGCGTCGGTGACGGCGACCTTGACGCCGGTGCGGTAGCCGGGATCGAGCCCCATGGTGACGCGGGTGCCGGCGGGTGCCGCGAGCAGCAGGTCGCGCAAATTGGAGGCGAACACGCGCACGGCCTCGGTCTCGGCGGCGTTCCACAGCCGCATGCGCAGGTCGATGTTGAGATGCACCTGGATCTTGGTACGCCAGGCCCAGCGCACGGTATCGATCAGCCAGCGGTCGCCGGCGCGCTTGAGGTCGGCGATGCCGAACCGCTTCATGATCTTCAATTCATAAGCGCTCGGCACGCCCGGCGGCGGCGCTTCGGCCTCAGCCTGCATCTGAAGGTCGAGGATTTCCTCCTTCTCGCCGCGGAACATCGCGAGGATGCGGTGCGACGGGAGCTTCGTCAGCGGCTCGGAGAACTCGAAATAGTCGGCGAACTTTTCGCCCTCGGTCTTCTTGCCCTCGCGCACCTTGGAGGCCATGCGCGCGTTGGTCCACATCTCTTCGCGCAAAGCACCGATCAGGTCGGCGTCCTCATCGAAGCGCTCGACCAGGATGGCGCGGGCGCCATCGAGCGCGGCGGCGGCATCGGCGACGCCCTTCTCGGCGTTGATGAAGGTTTCGGCCACGACCTTCGGATCGTTGCCCGGCTCCGCCATCAGCTGATTGGCGAGCGGCTCGAGCCCGGCTTCCTTGGCGATCTCGGCCTTGGTGCGGCGCTTCGGCTTGAACGGCAGATAGATGTCTTCCAGACGCGCCTTGCTGTCGGCGGCGAGAATGGAGGCTTCCAGCGCGGCATCGAGCTTGCCCTGCTCGCGGACCGATTCGAGGATCGCCTTGCGGCGGTCTTCGAGCTCGCGCAGGTAGCCCAGGCGCTCCTCCAGGGTGCGCAATTGCGCGTCGTCGAGCGCACCGGTCGCTTCCTTGCGGTAGCGGGCGATGAAGGGAACCGTGGCGCCGCCGTCGAGCAACGTCACCGTCGCCTCGACCTGCTCCGCCCGTACCCCAAGCTCCTGCGCAATTTTCTGGTTGATATTTGCCACGCGAGAATCCCTCTATCCAAGCACGCGACGCGGGGGTGAACCACCGGCAGCGGGACGCCGCTTATGGACCAACCGAGGTTGATTCATCAAGGTGCGGCGCGCAACCGTCGACAGAGGATTTTTTTGTTGAACCGGATGCGATCTCGCCACATTCGTGGGTGCCTGCACCCCCGCTTGTGCCTTGACATGCGCGTCCGTTCCACGGCTGGTTGACCCGCCGGACCACCGAACTCCACACGAGGACTGCAATGCGGACAGCATCGGTCGGCGTCTTCAGGGTCGCCACCAAGGGCCCCGGCGACGTCTCCGGCCTCATGGCCATGATCGGCTCCGGCGCGATCGACCCGACAACGATTTTGGCCATCCTCGGCAAGACCGAAGGCAATGGCGGCGTCAACGATTTTACGCGGGAATATGCCGTTGCTGCGTTGTGCACCGCGCTGGCGCCAGAACTCGGCCTTTCGCCAGAGGCGGTCGAGCAGCGCATCGCCTTCGTGATGTCGGGCGGCACCGAAGGCGTGCTCAGCCCGCATATCACGGTGTTCACGCGGCGCCAGGCTGAGCGCCCGGCAGGCATGTCCGGCAAGCGCTTGAGCATCGGCATGGCGCACACCCGGGACTTCCTCCCCGAAGAGATCGGCCGCTCCGCGCAGATCATGGAAACGGCCAAGGCGGTGACTGCCGCGATGGCGGATGCCGGCATCACCGATCCCGCCGACGTCCATTTCGTGCAGATCAAATGCCCGCTGCTCACCAGCGACCGCGTCGAAGCGGCAAACGCGCGCGGCAACAAGACGGCCACGACCAGCGCCTACAGCTCGATGGCCTATTCGCGCGGCGCCTCCGCGCTAGGGGTCGCGGTCGCGCTCGGCGAGATCGCTTCCGATGTCAGCGACGACGACGTGCTGCGGCGCTACGATCTGTTCTCGTCGGTTGCGTCCACCTCGTCAGGGATCGAGCTGATGCACAACGTCATCATCGTGCTCGGCAACTCGGGATCTTCAGCGAGCGAGTTCGAGATCGAACATGCCGTGATGAACGATGCGATCGATGCCCCGGCGGTGGTGTCGGCGCTGAAAAGTGTTGGCCTTGGTGTTGGGCTTGGCGTCGCGCCGCTAGCCACCGAGGGCCGCGAGCTCGTCAATATCTTCGCCAAGGCCGAGGCCTCGCCTGATGGCAGCGTGCGCGGCTTCCGCCACACCATGCTGGAGGATACCGACATCAGCTCGACGCGCCACGCCCGCGCGGCCGTCGGCGGCCTGATCGCAGGCCTTGCCGGCACCGGCGCGGTCTATGTCTCCGGTGGTGCCGAGCATCAGGGGCCGGCCGGCGGCGGCCCGGTTGCGGTGATCGCGCGGCTGTCTTAATGACGCGGCGACCTCTCCGCCCGGCGCAACCCTGCCCTTCGCGCCGGCTCAGTTGATTCACGCGGGCCCTTGCGAAAAAGGTGACGCCGCTACCCACGGGGATTTTGACTTCATGACTTTGCCGATGAGCTGGAACGAATGGGCGCAGCACGATGGCGTCGGACTGGCAGCGCGCGTCCGCAAGGGCGAGCTGACGGCGAAGGAACTGGCGCGCCAGGCCGCCGCGGGCGTGGCCAAGGTCAATCCGGCACTGTCGGGCGTGGTCGAGCTGTTCGAGGACGTGATCGCCGATCCGGCCAAGGACGGCGCCAATCTCGCCGGCCCGTTCGCCGGCTTGCCCTTCCTGATGAAGGACCTCGGACCGACCATGAAGGGCCGACTGCAGGAGATGGGCTCGCTGCTGATGCGCGGCAATCGCGCCGCGGCCGATACGTTCCTCACCGGTAAATTCCGCCAGGCAGGGCTCAACCTGATCGGACGCACCACGACGCCGGAATTCGGCGTGTGCAGCTCGGCCGACAATCCCGCCGTCTACGTGACGCGCAATCCCTGGAATACCGACTACACCACCTGCGGCTCGTCCGCGGGCAGCGCGGCGATGGTCGCGGCCGGCGTCGTCCCGATCGCGCATGCGACCGACGGCGGCGGCTCGATCCGCATTCCCGCCGGCGTCAACGGCAATATCGGGCTGAAAGTGTCGCGCGGCGTATTCTCGCTGGCCCCGCACATGTCCGACCTCACCGGCCTCGTCTCGATCCAGGGCTGTCAATCGCGCTCGGTGCGCGACACCGCTGCCTTCGTCGATCATGCCCGTGGACCTGCGCCCGGCGAGTTCATGCCGTTCTGGACCACGGCGCAGCCCTATTCCGAGATGATCAAGCGCGATCCGTCAAAGCTTCGCATCGCGCTGTCGCACACCTGGGGCGACTACACCGCAACGCCGGAGATCGCCGCCGCGCTGGAGAAGACCGGCCGCTTCCTCGAAGGCCTCGGCCATCACGTCGAATACGCGCTGCCCGAGCTCGACTTCCGCGCCGCCTTCGCGGCACAGACCACCTGCTACATCAGCAATTTTGCCGTGGTGATCTCCAACATGCTCGCCGCGCGCGGGCTGGAAAAGCCGCCGGAAGATCTGATCGAGCCCATGAACATCAGGATCTGGGAAGCCGGCCGGCACACGAGCTTCGCCGAGCGGGCGAAGATGCAAGGCGTGTTCAACACCACGTCACGCGGCTTCGGCGCGTTCTTCGAGCAGTGGGACGTGATCCTGACGCCGATCACCGCATTGCCGACGCCAAAGGTCGGCACCAGGGAATATCTCACCATCTCGGACAATCCTGACGTCCTCGACTGGTTCGGCAATCTCTGGCGCTTCTTCGCCTTCACGCCGCTGGCCAATCTCTGCGGCATGCCGGCGATCTCGATGCCGATGGCAGAGCAAGACCACGGCCTGCCGCTCGGCATCCAGGCCATCGCCAAGCAGGCCAATGACGGCCTGCTGCTGCAGCTGGCCGCCCAGATCGAGCGTGTGCTCGACGGCAAGTGGAACGGCGGCAAGAAGCCGAAGGTGCATGTGGGCTGAGAGATTGCGATCGCATTCACAAGCGATCGCCCGCGATCTCAGTTCTTCACCGTCGGGATCACCTCCGCCGGCTGCTGCTGCCCCTGCCTGTACATCGCCAGCGCCTTGTCGAGGGCCTCGCGCAGCGCCAGCGCTGCGGCCACGCTGCAACGCAAGTGCGCGGTCTGGACCACGTCGACCCTGACGGCGGCACCGACCGGCATCAGCAGGTTCGCGGCGAGCTCGATCTGGATCGCGCCGTTGTGGTGTCCGAAGCAGGATGCGCCGTCGAAATAGATGATCGGTGCCCGTTCCGAGCTGGAGCTCGAAATGGTCACGGGCCCCTGATTGGTGGCGGGTGTTTCGGGGTCGGCCATGGGCACTCCTTGGGGCTAGTCGACGGACGAAGCGCCCACCATCGTTGCTTCGGCACGCCGTGTCGAGGCCAAACCGGCCCAGACAGACCTGCCTGCGGACCTGCCTGATGAGCCCCTTTCGGGGTTTTGCGCGGCGCCCGACACTGGTCTAGAACGTCGTCATGTCCACTTCACCCACCACGCTGCCGTTCGAGGAACTCGCCGAGGCGATCAAGGGCCGCCGCTCCGACTACGGCCATATCAGCGGGCTCCAGCTCGACCGCTTCGCCCCCGCCGAGGCCTGGTCCAGCCTGCCCTATCGTCCGGTCTTCGTCGGCGACACCGAGACCGGCGTGCTGCATGGCGGCGTCGTCACTGCGATGCTGGACGAGAGCTGCGGCATGGCGGTGCAACTTGCACTCGACGGCACGCGCGCGATCGCAACCCTGGATCTGCGCATCGATTATCAGAAGCCGGCGACGCCGGGCCTCGACATCAAGGCGCATTCGGTCTGCTACCGCACGACGCGCTCGATCGCCTTCGTGCGCTCCACCGCCTATCAGGACTCCGAGGACGATCCGGTCGCAACCGCGACAGCCTGCTTCATGATCGGCGCCAACCGCACCAACATGCTCGCGGACCGCAGGATGGACTCGCGCAGCATTCCGACGCTGGAGGCGCCCGACGATCCGGACGGCCCGTTCGCCAACAGCCCGTTCGCGCGTTGCCTCGGCATTCGCGTCAATAACGATGGCACGCTGACGATGCCGTTCTCGCCGCAGATCATCGGCAACCCGATCCTGCCCGCGATCCATGGCGGCATGACCGGCGCCTTCCTCGAGACCACCGCGATCCTCGGCGTGAGGCGCGAGCTCGGCATCGCGGCGCTGCCCAAGCCGATCGGACTCACCGTCAACTATCTACGATCCGGGCGTGCCCTCGATACCGTCGCCAATGTCTCGATCGTGAAACAGGGCCGGCGTATCGTCGCCTTCGAGGCGCGGGCCTGGCAGGACGATGCGAACAAGCCGATCGCCACCGCTTTCGGCCATTTCATGCTGCGGCCAACGCCTGGAAGTGACGAGGAATAGGCGTATTTTCCCTTGACGATCGGAGTTCCGGCCACAACGATAGCGCGGTTCCTGCGAGAGGTATTGGATTGCGGCATCCGCTCGACATCATCGCCATGTTCGCCGCGCTCTGGCTGCTGGCGTCGATGGTGCTCGACGCGCTGACGCCGAAGGAGCTGACCGCGGTGATGATCGGCATCGCGATCGGGCCCGCCATCGTCATCACCGCTGTGTTCTATTATTTGCGCTGCCCGCGCACCGATTTCGCGGTGATGTTCGCAGCGCTCTGGCTGATCTCCGATATCGCCATTGCATTCATCTCGCCGACGCAGCTGCCGTATTTCCTGATCGCACTCGGCTTCGTGCCGGCCCTGCTGATCGGCATCGTGCTGCACTGGCAGCGCTTCCAGCACCGCCACGAGAGGCTGCCCGCGCCTTCGGTGAAGCGCGGCTAGCGCGGCAACAGGTTGGTCTTCGCGAGATCCAGCACCTCGTCACCACGCCCGTTCATCACAGCGCGCAGCACCCAGAGGCTGAAGCCCTTGATCTGCTCGGGCGTGATGGTCGGCGGCATCGACAGCTCCTGCTTCGCCGTGACGACATCGAGCAGCGCGGGTCCGTCATGGGCCAGCATCTCCTTCACGGCGCCGGGGAGCTCGCCGGGGTCCTCGACGCGTTTGGCGAAGATGCCCATCGCGCGCGCCATCGCCGCGAAATCGGGATTCTCAAGATCGACATTGGTGTCGACGAACCCGGCCGCCTTCATCTCCAGCGCGACGAAGCCGAGCACGCCGTTGTTGAAGACCACGATTTTCACCGGCAGCTTCATCTGGGTCAGCGTGATCAGGTCACCCATCAGCATGGTGAAGCCGCCGTCGCCGGAGAGCGAGATGATCTGGCGGCCGGGCTGCGAGGCCTGCGCGCCGATCGCCTGCGGCATGGCGTTGGCCATCGAGCCGTGCACGAACGAGCCGATCAGCCGGCGGCGGCCATTCATGTCGAGATAGCGCGCGGCCCACACCGTGGGCGTGCCGACATCGGCGGTGAAGACGGCGTCGTCGGAGGCATTGTCGCTGATGACTTTTGCCAGATATTGCGGATGGATCGGCTTGCTTCCCGGTGTCCCCTTCGCAAGCGAGTCGAGCCCTTCGCGCGCCTTTTTGTAATGCGCGATGGCGTCGTCGAGATGTTTCCGCTGGGTCTTGGTCTTGAGCAGCGGCAGCAGCGCCTCGATGGTCAGCTTGACGTCGCCGACGAGGCCGAGATCGATCTTGCAGCGCCGTCCCAGATTTTCCGGGCGGATGTCGATCTGCGCGACCTGCGCATCGGTGGGGAAGAACTGCTTGTAAGGGAAATCGGTGCCTAGCATCACCAGCGCGTCGCAGGCGTGCATGGCGGCATAGCCTGAGGAGAAACCGATGAAGCCGGTCATGCCGACGTCGTAGGGGTTATCGTACTCGACATGCTCCTTGCCGCCGAGCGCATGCACGATCGGGCTCTTCAGTGCTTCGGCCAGCTGCATCAGCGGCGCATGCGCGCCGGCGCAGCCGCGGCCACAGAACAGGGTGATGCGCTCGGCACCGTTCAGGAGGTCAGCGAGCGCCTTCAGCTCGTCGGCCTGCGGCACAACCTTCGGCGCCGACAGCGCAAGGCCGCGCGTCGTCGACAGCGCGCGCTTGGGCGGGCTGCGGAACGCGACGTCGCCGGGCATCGCGATAACCGCGACGCCGCGCAGGCCGACCGCCGCACGAATGGCGTTCTCGATCACGTAAGGCAGCTGGCTCGCATCCGACACCAGCTCGCAATAATGGCTGCACTCCCTGAACAGGTTTTGCGGATGGGTTTCCTGGAAATAGCCGCCGCCGATCTCCGCCGAGGGGATCTGCGCGGCGATCGCGAGCACGGGAACACGGCTGCGATGCGCGTCGAACAGCCCGTTGATCAGATGCAGATTGCCCGGGCCGCAGGAGCCTGCGCACACTGCAAGGCTTCCGGTCATCTCGGCTTCGCCGGCAGCCGCGAAGGCCGCCACCTCCTCGTGGCGGACATGAATCCATTCGATGGTGCCGCGGCGGCGCAGCGCCTCGGTGAAAGCGTTCAGACTGTCGCCGACGATGCCGTAGATGCGCTTGACGCCGGCCTGTTCGAGTGTTGCCACGAACAGATCGGCCACGTTGTTGATCGCCATGTCAGTCTCCTGATCTCGCTGGTGCAGCAAGATAGGATAAAGCGCGGCTATGACGAGATCACGGCTTGTTTATTGCTGCGTCAGTCTTTCGCAATCGCCCGATCGTAGGCCGCGATTGTCACCTTTGCGCGAGCGGCGACATCGGCGGCCGTCATGCCGGGCTTGTAGAGGCTGGAGCCGAGCCCGAAAGCGGTCACGCCGCCCTTCATGTACTCGGCAAAATTCTGGTCGGAGACGCCGCCGACGGCGGCAATCATCACACCCGCCGGCAGCACGGCGCGGATCGCGGCAATACCGGACGCGCCGAGCACGCTGGCCGGAAAGAATTTCAGGCCAGATGCGCCGGAGCGCGCCGCGAGCAGCGCCTCGGTCGGCGAGAACACGCCCGGCAACGTCACCATGGCGTACTGGTGTGCACGCGTGAGCACCTGCGTATCCACATTCGGCGAGACCATCAACTTGCCGCCGACGTCATTGAGACGATCGACATCTGCGGCGGCCAGCACCGTGCCGGCGCCGATCAGGACTCCGGCCGGCGCGAGCTTCGCGGCAGTCGCGATCGAGCGGAACGGCTCCGGCGAATTCAGGGGGATCTCGATCGCGGTCATGCCGGCCTCGATCAGCACGCCGACGATCGCCTCGGTCTCCTCGGGCTTCACACCACGCAGGATCGCGACCAGCGGACGCTGCATCGGCGGAAAGGGAACGCTCATCTCAAGATTCCTCTCATTTCGTCCAGATCGCGGCAGCAGCCATCGACAGGCCGCGGCGAACGGCTTCATCGGCATCGATCGGCTGCACGGTGACCGACAGCGCATCGAAGGCCAGCCGGTACAGCATCGCGAGCCGCCCGGAGGCAATCAGCGTGATGCCCGCTTTCGGCACCGTGCCGGAGAGCCCTGCCGCCAGCTCGACGCCGATCAACGTGCCCGACAGCGTCTCGCGCGCGGCGGCCGGCGTGCCGCCGAACAGGAGCTGCCGCGACCGCGCAGTGAACAGAAGGTTGGCCGCGAAGGCCGGCGCTTCATACGCGGCTTTCACGGCCGCCTTGAAGCTCGCGACATCCTCGGCGTCATCGGCACCGGCGACCGCGAGCGACAAGATCGTCTCGCGCGAGACCACGCTGAAGAGCTCGCCGGTCATGAAAGTGGAGAAATGCGCGACCGTGCCGTCCTTCACGCGCACCCATTTCGAATGCGTGCCGGGCATGCAGACCAGCGCTTCGCCTGCGGCCTCGAGACCGAGTGCACCGAGCAGCTGCGTCTCCTCGCCGCGCATCACGTCCGGCGCCTTGGTATCGCGTTGCGCGATGCCGGGCAGGATGCGAATATCGCGCGTCTCGCCGGGCACAAGCGCGGCCTGCTTCAGCACGGCAGAGAGCGGCGCAGGCGTGTCAACATAGCCGGCCTCGACCCAGCCGGTCTTGGCGCCGGCCATGCCGCAGACAAGCACCGGCAGCTGGCCCGGGGCCTCGACTGCCTTGAGATGCGACTGCAGCACGCCGGCAAAGCCGGCCTTGGCCGCCGCCAGCATGCCCTCATCGCTGCGACGTTCAGCCAGCACCTGGCCGGCGCGGTCGATCAGCCAGAGCCGAAAACTGCTGGTGCCCCAGTCCACCGCGACATAGGCGGGTTCGCTCATCTCAACGGGTATCCTTGGTCTCACGGCTAAGACGCCGTCTCGCGACAATGAGACGGACGCCCGCAAATCCGCCCCGGGATATCGGCTATTGCCGCCTCAAACCAGCGATTTTTCGCAGGTCTGAGGCGCTCGTCGCGCTGGCACACGGCTTGCGATGCGGTGGCACACCGCTTGCTAAAGCTGTCCTGTTCAAGTCCAGGAACGCGCAACAAGACGCGTCAACATCAGATGAGGAAACCCATGGAGATCGGCTATTTCACGATGCCTTCGCATCCGCCGGAGTGCGGCCTGAAGGAAGGAAACGACTGGGACCTGCAGGTCATGCGCTGGCTCGACGAGCTCGGCTACCAGGAAGCCTGGGTCGGCGAGCACCACACCGCGCCCTGGGAACCCAATCCCACGCCGGACCTCCTGATCGCACAGGCGCTGATGCAGACCAAGAATATCCGAATCGGGCCGGGCGGCTTCCTGCTGCCCTATCACCACCCGGCCGAGCTCGCCAACCGCGTCGCGATGCTCGACCATCTCTCCGAGGGCCGGCTCAATTTCGGCGTCGCAGCTTCGGGCCTGCCGAGCGACTGGGCGATGTTCAACGTCGACGGCATGAGCGGACAGAACCGCGACATGACCCGCGAGGCGCTGGAGATCATCCTGAAGCTGTGGTCCGATCCCGCGCCCTTCACCTACAAGGGCAAGTTCTGGACCGTGACCAAGCCGGACACGATGTTCGACTTCCTCAAGCCCCACATCAAGCCGCTCCAGGCCCCGCATCCGCCGATCGGCGTTGCCGGGCTCTCGAAGAACTCGGACACGCTGAAACTCGCCGGCGAGCGCGGCTTCATTCCGATGAGCCTCAACCTCAATCCGGCCTATGTCGGCAGCCATTGGGATTCGGTCGAGATCGGCGCCGCCAAGACCGGCCGCAAGCCGAACCGCGCGGATTGGCGCCTCGTACGTGAGGTGTTCGTCGCCGACACCGACGAGGAGGCCTGGAAGCTCTCGACCGGCGACATGATGGGCCGGATGATGGGCGAGTACTTCCTGCCGCTGCTCGGCCATTTCGGCTTCAAGGACTATTTGAAGCACGCGCCCGACGTGCCCGATAGCGACGTCACCGTCGAATATTGCGCCAAGCGGAACTGGATCGTCGGCTCGCCCGCAACCGTCGCCGAAAAGATCGAGAAGATCTACGACGAGGTCGGCGGCTTCGGCGTGCTGCTGGTGTTCGGCTTCGACTACAAGCACAAGCCGGAGGCCTGGCGCCATTCGCTCTCGCTGCTCAGCAAAGAGGTGATGCCGCGCCTGAAGCATCTCGGCTCCGCGAAGAAGGCCGCTTGACGCGCGGCGGGTGCGGCGCAATCGTGTCGCACCCGCCCCGTTTCGGAGATTTCGGCGTGAGCGTCGACGCAAAGGATTTCAAACTGGCAATGCGCCAATGCGCCGGCGCGGTTGCGCTGGTCACGGTTGGCGCCGAGCACGGCAAGCGCACCGGGCTGACGGTGACATCAGCCTGCTCGCTATCGGACAATCCGCCGTCCCTGATCGTCTGCGTCAACCGCAACGCCAGCGCACATACGCGCATCCGCGAGGAAGGCGCCTTCGCGATCAACTTCTTGCACGAGGACCACGCCCTGCTCGCGCTCACCTTCAGCGGCCAGAAGGGCGTCAATGGCGACGACCGATTTGCGTTCGGACAGTGGACGCGCGGCACAACCGGCGCACCGGTGCTGACGGATGCGGTCGCCGCATTCGACTGCGTGCTGGCGCAGGAGTTCGAGACCAAGACGCATTCGATCTTCGTCGGCGAGGTGCGTGGCGTCTCGCATTCCGACGAGGCCGCACCGCTGGTGTATCTGCGCAGCAGCTTCCACGTCCCTCACGAGAGCCGCGGCACCGTTTCAGTCGGCGACCTCGATTCGCGGCATCTGAGCTGGAGCGATTTTTCGTAAGCTTCTCGCCTGCTGCTTTTCCTTCTCCCCTTGCGGGAGAAGGTGGCGCGAAGCGCCGGATGAGGGGTATCTTTCCGCGCACGCAAATGGCGAAGTGAATCCGCGGAGGCAGACCCCTCACCCGTCTCGCCGCTACGCGGCGATCCACCCTCTCCCACAACAAGGGGAGAGGGGAAGAAAGAACGCCGCATGCGACTGGGCGCTACTGCGTCGTCTCGATCTTCAACAGCTTGATCTTCCGATACAGCGTGGCACGACTGAGCTTCAGCGCACGCGCTGCCTCCGTCACGCGGCCGCCATGCTTGCGTAGCGCCTCGACGATCGTCGCGCGCTCGGCCGCCACCAGATCCGGCTCCGTCCTTCCACCGAACGGAGGCAGATCGAGATCGGCATCCGTGATGACGCCGTCCTCCGCCGTGCAGCCGGCAAGCCGCAGGACGTGGCGGAGCTGGCGCATGTTGCCGGGATAGGGATAGGCCGAGAGCAACGCCCAGGCCTCGTCCGACAGGCGGCAATCCGGCGCCTCCTCGCGCGCGATCTGGCGGATAATATCGTCTCTGTCGGCGCGCTCGCGCAACGCCGGCAGTCGCACCTCCATGCCGCGCAGGCGGAAGTAGAGATCGGCGCGGAAGGCGCCCTCCTCCGCCATGCGGCTGAGATCGCGATGGGTCGCGCTGATCAGGCGGATGTCGACGGGCACCGGCTTGAGCGCGCCGAGCGGCCAGACCTCGCGGTTTTCGAGCACGCGCAAGAGGCGCGTCTGCAGCGCGATCGGCATGTCGCCGATCTCGTCGAGAAACAGCGTGCCGCCGTTGGCCTGCACGATCAGACCCTTTGAGCCGTCGCGGCGCGCGCCGGTGAAGGCGCCGGCCTCATAGCCGAACAGCTCGGCGTCGATCAGGCTCTCCGGCATCGCCGCACAGTTCAGCGCGACATAATGGTTGCGGGCGCGGTTGCTCGCCGCGTGAATGGCGCGCGCGAACACATCCTTGCCGACGCCGGTCTCGCCATGCAGCAGCACCGGCAGATTGTGGTCGCCGATGCTTCTCAGCCGTTTGACGCTTTTGATCAGGCCGGGATCGCGACCTGCGAGCCGATGCAGCGAATCGAAACGATCGACGGGAACGTCACGACGCTGAGTGGACGGCCTCGCCCGCAGCGGCGGCGCGACATGTCCCTGCCCGAGCGCGCTGCCGTCGGCGCGGCGCAGTTCGACGACCTCGTCCGCACCACGCGCCGCGTGATGATCGAACTTGATATAGCGCGACAGATCGATGCCCGATGCGATCAAGCCGTCTGTGAGGCCCAGCAGCGCGCGCGCCGAACGGCAGGCGCCGACGATGCGGCGATCGTCGTCATAGGCAAGCAGGCCGCTGCCGCCGTCGCCCGGCACGGTGGCGATCCAGGCGTTGTGGAAATGGCCGCGGAAGATCGCGCCCTCCATCCGCCGCGTCGCCTCCATCGTCACCGCGAGCGCGAGCTGATGCCCGGCGCGTTCGAGATCCTCGCGGCACGAGGTGATGTTCACGGCACCGGCGAGCCGGCCGGCCTGATCGAACAGTGGCGCCACGGCGCAGGAGAACATGTGCCACTGCGCGCGAAAATGCTCGTCGCGATGCACCAGGATGGGCTTCTCTTCGGCAAGCGCAGTGCCGAGCCCGTTGGTGCCCTCGAAGGTCTCGGCGAAATTCGAGCCGGTGTAGATCTTCCAGTCCAGAAACATCTTTGCGTCGGCTTCGCCCGGCAGGCGGCTAAACAGCATGGTCGCGTTCACGTCAGCGAGATTAACGCAGTAGCCGGCGTCGCGAAGCACGCGGGCGAGATCGTCGAGCTCGGGCGTTGCCAGCCTGATCGTCTCCTCCATGGGCCCGGCGACGTGGCGAATCTCGGCTTCGGTGAGCGTCTGCGGCGGGCCCTGGCGGGCGGGGTCGAGCTTGTGGCTCACCAGGCAGCGCCGCCAGGAATTGGCGATGCGCGAAGAGGCATCGACGTCGGCCACGTGATTGGCGACGGACAAGACACGGGCGACATGGTTCGAGGCCGAAAGGCTGGCCATCGCGGACGTCTCCACCCTGCATTATTGTGCAAAGTCTGGCAGCACAGGCGGGGATGTCAATCGGGAACCGGGACGCAGCTATTGCTGCACTGCGCTCACCACGTATCGATGCAGGGTCGCTTCTTCTTCGTCCTTGCGGGCGGCTTCGGCACCGAGCGCACGCCCGCCATGATCCAGCGCCGCGTCTCGGCGGGGTCGATGACGTTGTCGATCTCGAACACCGAGGCGATCGAGACCGCCTTGCCGTTGGCATAGAGCTCGGCGACCTTGTTCCGATAATAGGTCTCGCGCTCCTCGGGGTCGGCGATCGCCTCCATCTCCTTGCGGAAGCCGAGGCGGACATACCCCTCCAGGCCCATGCCGCCGAATTCGCCGGTCGGCCAGGCCGCGGTGAAGAAGGAGGCGTGGAAGCCGCCGCCGATCATCGACTGCGCGCCGAGCCCATAGCCCTTGCGCAGCACGATGCCGAACAGCGGCACGGTAAGGCTCGCGCCTGTCACGAACATGCGCGAGACGTGGCGCACGATCGCGGTCTTCTCGGCCTCCGGGCCGACCATGAAGCCGGGCGTGTCGCAGAGCGAGACGATCGGCAGATCGAAGGCGTCGCAGAGCTGGAGGAAGCGCGCGGCCTTGTCGCCGGCGTCGGCATCGATCGCGCCGCCGAGATGGCGCGGATTGTTGGCGATCAGGCCGAACGGCTTGCCCTCGATACGGATCAGCGCGGTGATCATGCCGACGCCGTAGTCGCGGCGCAGCTCCAGCACGGAATCCTTGTCGGCGACGAGATCGATCACGCTGCGGATGTCGTAGACCCGCAAACGGTTCTCCGGGATCGCACGACGGAGCAGGCGCTGATCGGCGGCCTGCCACTCCGTCACCGCGCCCTGGAAATAGGACAGGTATTTTTGCGCCACCCGCGTCGCCTCCTCCTCGTCCTCGACGAGGATGTCGATCACGCCGTTCGGTGACTGGAACGTAACCGGGCCGACCTCGGCCGGGTGATAGACGCCGAGACCGCCGCCTTCGATCATCGCCGGACCGCCCATGCCGATCGAGGCGTTCCTGGTGGCAATGATGACATCGCAGCAGCCGAGCATCGCGGCGTTGCCGGCAAAGCAATAGCCGGAGACCACGCCGATAACCGGCACGAGACCGGAGAGCTTCGCGAACTGCACGAAGGACGGGCCGTCGAGGCCGGTCATGCCGAGCCGGTCGGTGTCGCCGGGCCGGCCGCCGCCGCCTTCGGCATAGAACACCAGCGGCACGCGCCAGTCTTCCGCAAGCGTCAGCATGCGGTCGATCTTCTTGTGGTTCATGTGGCCCTGCGTGCCCGCGAGCACGGTGTAGTCGTAGGCCACGACGATGCAGCGGCCACCCTCGGGGCCGAACTTCTCGGCATTCACCGTCGCAACACCCATCACGAGGCCATCGGCCGGTGTGCTCTTGATGAGATCGTCGAGCTTACGGCGGCGCCGCTGCGCTGCAATCGCAAGGCTGCCATATTCCATGAACGAGCCGTCGTCGACGAGCTGCGCGACGTTCTCGCGCGCGGTGCGCTGGTTGGTGTTGCGGCGGCGCTCGACCGAGGCCGGCCGGTTCGCATCGAGCGTATTGGCCTGGCGCGCGATCAGCTCGGCAAGATCGGGGCGGATGTGGTCGAGATCGACATCGGCTTCCGCCGCCGACGCATCGGCCGCGACGTCGAGCGGCTCCAGATACATGATCGGTTCGCCATGCATCAGGGTAACGCCATCGCCGGCGACGAGCTTCATGACGCGGCCGCCCTGTTCGGCCATGACCAGATGCTCCATCTTCATGGATTCGATCACGGCGAGCTGCTGGCCCGGGCGCACGATCTCGCCTTCCTTCACCTGGATGGTGACGATGGTTCCCTGCAAGGGCGCAGCAACCATCACCGTGCCTTCGGGCACGATCTGCGCGACGTGCGTCTCCGCGCCATGGCCGCTTCGCTCGGTCGCGGCAAAATAGAGCGGCTTTGCCGCGCCATCGGCCGCCTCGACCAGCTTTGCGATGTTGCGATCGATGAAATCGGTCGCAATGCGGTTGGTCCTGAAATCGGGATGTGCGAGCACGGCCTGGAGGAAGGCGATGTTGGTGACGACGCCGTCGATCCTGAACTCGCGCAAGGCGCGGGAGGCTTTTGCCACGATGTCGTGCCAGGCTTCGCCCGGCGTATGCACGATGACCTTGGCCAGCAGGGAGTCGAACGCCGCGCTGGTCTTGTAGCCGGCGTAACCAAAGCTATCGACGCGGACGCCGGGCCCCGACGGCGGCTCGAACACGGCGAGCACGCCGCCGGTCGGATGCGTCGCCCCCAGCTCGTCCAGCGTCTCCATGTTGACGCGGAGCTGCATGGCGTAGCCGCGCGGCTTTGGGATGGAGCCCTGCGCCAGACCAAGGGAGGCCAATGTTGCGCCGGCGGCGACCGCGAGCTGGGCGCGGACGAGGTCGAGGCCGAGCACTTCCTCCGTCACGGTGTGCTCGACCTGAAGCCGCGGATTGGCCTCGATGAAGGCAAAGCTGTCCTCGGCCGTGCCGTCGACCAGGAACTCGAAGGTGCCGAGATTGTCGTAGGACGCCGCGGTCGCGAGCTGCTTCGCAGCTTCGATGATGCGGCCGCGCAAGGCCTCGCTGAGCGACGGGCTCGGCGCCACCTCGATCAGCTTCTGGTGCCGGCGCTGGATGGTGCATTCGCGCTCCCAGAGATGGGAGATCGCGCCATGGCGATCGCCGATGATCTGCACCTCGATGTGGCGGGCCTGGCGGATCAGGCGCTCGGCATAGACGCCGTCGAAGCCGAACGCCGCCTTGGCCTCGGACTGGCAGCGCGCATAAGCTTCCGCGAGATCGGCGGCATTCTCCACGACGCGCATGCCGCGGCCGCCGCCACCGGCCATCGCCTTGATCACGATCGCCGCGCCCTTGTCCAGGGATTCGAAGAATGCCGTGATGTCCTCGAGGCCCGACGGCCCGCTGGTGCCGGCGATGATCGGCACGCCGCAGCGCTTGGCCAGTTGCCGGGCCGCAACCTTGTCGCCGAACAGTTCAAGCGCGGCCGCCTTCGGCCCGACGAAGGCGATGCCCGCATCCGCGCAAGCCTTGGCGAACGCGGCATTCTCGCTGAGGAAGCCATAACCGGGATGCACCGCGTCGCAGCCGGCGCGCTTCGCCGCCTTCACCACCGCTTCGATATCGAGATAGGCCCGCGCGCCGCGGCCGGGGATTTCGATCGCCTCATCGGCAACGCGTACGTGCAGCGACAGCGCGTCATCGGCCGGATGGATCGCGACCGTCGCGATGCCGGCATCGGCCGCCGCGCGCGCGATGCGGATGGCGATCTCGCCGCGGTTGGCGATCAGGAGTTTCTTGAACGACATGCGGCGTCTCCATGCCCGCGGGCCGAGGCGCGGGTCGGCAGGTTCGATGATCCTGCTTCTTCACTTTAACCGCGCTCGTCAAGGGCGAGAACGCCCGTCGCAATAGCCGGTCCCGCGGGCCGGAATATCAGTTGCCGGCGCGCGCCGTAACGAGGCGCATAATCCGCGCCACGGCAGATAGTATGAGCGCGATGTCAGGCCGCCCGCACGCCCGCAACGAAGGTGCTGACCTCGTTCTCCAGTGATTGCAGCTTCTGCGACAGCCGGCCGCTCGATTGCAGCACGAGGCCCGCGGCCTGGCCCGTTTCTACCGTAGCGTCGGTGACGCCGGAGATGTTCTGCGAGACCTGGTCGGTGCCGGAAGCCGCCTCCTGCACGCTGTGGGCGATCGCCTGCGTCGCGGCGCCCTGCTCCTCGACCGCGGCCGCGATCGACGAGGAGATCTCGTTGACCTCCATGATGGTCTTGCGGATGCTCTCGATGTTGCCGACGACCTGGTTGGTCTCGGCCTGGATCGCGGTGATCTGCGCGCCGATCTCGTCGGTCGCCTTCGCGGTCTGGCTCGCCAGCGATTTCACCTCGCTCGCGACCACGGCAAATCCCCTGCCGGCCTCACCGGCGCGCGCCGCCTCGATGGTGGCGTTGAGCGCGAGCAGGTTGGTCTGCGAGGCGATCTGGTTGATGAGGTCGATGACCTCGCCGATCTTGTGCGCGGCGGCGGCCAGCCCCTGCACGGTGTCGTTGGTGCGCTGACCGTCGGCGGCCGCCTTGTCGGCCACGCTTGCAGCCTGTGCGACGCGCTGGCTGATCTCGGTGATCGAGGACGACAGTTGGCCGGCGGCGGACGCCACCGTCTGCACATTGCTCGACGCCTGCTGGCAGGCGGTCGCGACGAAGCTCGCGCGGTCTGTCGCCTTGTTCGCGGTCTCCGACATGCCTTGCGCGGCCTGCTGCATCGCGCGCGCCTCGGTGAAGACGTCGCGGACGACGGCCTGAACGCTCGCTTCGAACCTGCCGGCGAGATCGGCCATCGTCTTGCGTTTCTCGTCGTCGGCCCTTTGCTTCGTCTCCTGCTGCTCCGCATGCATGCGGCTCACCGCCGACGCATTGTCCTTGAACACGGCAAGCGCCTTGGCGAGCCCGCCGACCTCGTCGCTGCGGCCGGTGTAGGGCACCTCGAACGCGCTGTCGCCGGCGGCGAGCCGCTCGGTCAGCGCGGTGATGTTCGCGAGCGGCCGGGTCACGCTGCGGCCGATTACGAAGGAGCAGGCCAGCACCAGGACCAGGACGGCCAGACAAATGTAGGCGAATGTCGTCGCATTCTGGCGAAAAACGGCATCGACGTCGTCGAGATAAATGCCGGTACCGATGATCCATCCCCAGGGCGCAAAGCCCTTCACATAGGAGATTTTTCCGACCGGCTGCTCGAAGCCCGGCTTCGGCCAGAGATAGCTGTAGAAGCCCGCGCCCTGCTTGTTGACGACGTCGACGAAGCCCACGAACAGCGCATTGCCGGCAGGGTCCTTCATGCCGGAGAGATCCTTGCCGTCGAGCTCGGGCTTGATCGGGTGCATGACCATCTTGGGCGCCATGTCGTTGATCCAGAAATACTCGACCTTGTCATAACGCAGGCTCTTGATCGCTGCGATCGCGGCGACCTGCGCCTGTTCGCGCGGCAGCTTCCCCTCGCTCTCGAGCTTCTGATAGTGCGCCAGGATGCCGTAGCCGACATCGACCATGTGCTGCGTCTTGGCCTGGCGGTCGGCGATCATCTGCGCGCGCAGGGTCGAGAGCGCGATCGGCGCCAGAGCGATCATGCCGAGGAGGCTGATGCCGACAATCAGGACCAGCTTGAAACTGATGCGGGAGAAAAACATCGGTGCTCGCAAGAATTGGAAGGGCTGATATGCCAGTTTATCCCGCACCCCTTAGCGAAGCTTTAAGCATTCGGGTTCTCCAAATCCCCGCAAAATTGCGTTGGAGGCCGCCGGCGTAATGCGTGCGGCTTGGCAGGCTGGCGAGGCTTGGCTGCATCCGGGATCCCGGCTCTTTAGATCTAGAAGACCTCGATATCGCGGCTCCGAGCGTTGACTTGCGGTCGGCTCTGGCGGAACGATCGGCGCAGATCATCAGCGTCAGCTGTGGCGTGAGTGCACAGAAGGCCAGAGGCTCAATGCATCAATCGACATATGGCAAGTCCCTCGACCTTCCCGCGCTGTGCGCGGCGGAGCGGCTCTTCATCTGGGGATTTCGAGCCAAGGCACGCAGCGGAAGCGCCGTTCCGACCGCGGCGGATATCCAGCAAGTGTACGACCACTTTCGCGTCGGCGACGCCGTGCCGTCGCTGGAATCCATCATCGAGATCTTCGCGTGCACGGCGCATACGGCCATCGAAGTCCATTGCCCGACCTGTCCGAAGATGTCGGACAGCGAGCAGGGGATCTTGCGGGCGATCGCCGCGGCACAGCAGGAACGCATCGACGTCGCACGCGAGCAGTTCGAGAGCTGGTTGCCGCCGGTCGGTGCCGATTGGGCTCTCGCGCCCGTGCGGGGGCTTGCAACGATCTTCCGCATGGCTGGCCTCATCCTGCCCGACCGACACGTTCAGTCTTTCGACCATGACCGGACGATGGCGATGAAGAGCTGGCTGGTCGGAAGTCCCACGCTGCACTGACGGGATCGTTCATGCTCCACGATACGTGCGGGTCTGCACCAGTCGAGAAAGCCGGCCAGCCGCGGCTCTGTCCGCTCCAGGCCGCGCTTGCGGCGCGTCCCTGCGTCGAGAGCTACGATGAATTTTCCCGCGTCGCGCTGTCGCTGTTCCGATTTATCGGAGCGGCCTATGCGACCGGCGCCTCCGATTGCTGGGAGGCGGCCTATCGCTTCGCCGACGAGGCGCCGGGCATCGCCGACAGTCCGCTGCTGGTGGCGCGCGCTGCTGCGCTCGTCAGGATCCTGCGCAGCGGCCGGCCGTGCGAACTGTGCTTCATGCCGCCCTCGTGCCGGCGCCTGTCGAAGGACGAGGCGGAATTGATGCGACTGCTGGCGGTGGCGCGCCGCAACCAGCCGGGCGAACTCGAATCAATCGTTTGCCAGTTCGTCGGGAACGAGAACGAGATCGCGACGACGCGGGCGGTCAACGCGCTTGCCTTGTGCTGACGCTTTGATGGGTTCTAGTCGCATCTCAAGCGACCTTGCGCTATCAACATCGCCATGGAGACGCAGTGCTCGATGCCCTCCATAAAACCTCCAGACGGCCCCAGGGATCACCACCGCTGGGGTCGTCGTTTTGCGGCCTGACCTAACCGCCCTTCCTGCCGAGCACGAGATCGATGGTGTGAGCCGCGATCTTGCGCAGCTGCGGCTCGTCGCCGAAGGCACGTTCGAGCACGCCAAGGCCGCGCGTCACCGTGATGATGTGCAGCGCTGCGGCTGCAGGATTGCCATTGAACTCGCCGCGCTCTGCGCCTGCCGCCAACGTCTCTTGAACCAGCATGGTGATGCGCGAGATGAGGCCCGCAAAGGCCTGACGCGCGTCCTCGTCCAGGCCCTCCCCTGCGGCCGCGCCGAGCTCCATCAATCCGCGCGTGGTCGGACATCCCCGCGGCGGCGAGCCCGAGCGGAAGTTGGTGATGGTCAGGTCGAAGAACGCGGTAAGGCGTTTTCGCAGTGAGCCCGCGCCGAGCGCCTTTTGCAGGGCGAGGAGATAATCGCCCGCATAACGCTCATAGGCCTGGAGGAACAGCGCCTCCTTGCTGCCGAAGGCATTGTAGAGGCTGCCGCGCTGAACACCGGCATCGCGCGCGATGTCCGACAGCGACGTGCCGCGCACGCCCTTGCGCCAGAACTGGTCGAACGCGATACGCAGGACGTCGTCGTGGTCGAATTCGCGCGGCCTCAAATCCTGCTCCTCTGCCCGGCAAAAATATTTGACACGATGTCAATAACGTGTTTTCTCGACATCGTGTCAAAAACTGATTGAGATTGATAGCCCGTTTCGTCAATGGGCCCACGGCCGGCGCTTTGCGTGCGCCTTGGCCGATCGGGCCCGCATGCCAAAAGGGACCTGCTCATGCCTCTCCTTCACATCTCGATGCGCGCCGGCAAACCAGAAGCCTACCGGCAGGCGATCCTCGATGGTTTGTACCGCGCCATGCGCGAGGCGCTGAACGTGCCCGAAGGCGACGAGTTCATGACCATCAGCGAGCATGACGCCTCGAACTTCCGCTGCGGCAATGCCTATGGCGTCAAACGCAGCGACGACGCCGTGCTGATCCAGATCACCGTGTTCGCTTCGCGCACGGCGGAGCAGAAAAAGGCGCTGTACCGGCGGATCGCAGACCTACTCGGCGAAAACCCGGGCATCCGCTCCGAGGACGTGTTCGTCAACGTGCTCGATACCCCCGCGGAGAACTGGTCCGTCGGCCACGGCATCGCGCAATTTGCCTGAGCCAGACCTGCAGATATCCTCTTGAGAATTCCCGGCCCGGAGGGTCTGATGAAGTCCGGAGCAAACCTCCGCTGAAGGAAACGATCGCGAAGCCGGCTGAGCCGGATGGAGAGTGAGATGGCCGCATTTCGCGGAAGCTGCCTCTGCGGCGAGGTCGCGTTCGAGGTCGAGGGTCCGTTCGATCGCTTCCTCAACTGCCATTGCTCGCGCTGCCGCAAGGCGACCGGGACGGCGCATGCCTGCGAGGTGATCGTGAAGGCAGGAGCGCTGCGATGGTTGCGCGGTGAAGCATCCGTCGTGCGCTTCGACCTGCCCAACGCGCGAAGCTTTGCGACCGCGTTCTGCAAGATTTGCGGCAGCCCGATGCCACACCTCACACGCAGCGGGCGCGAGGCGATCATCCATGCCGGCGCATTCGACGAGCCGCTGGGGATGACACCGGACCGGCATGCGCATTGGACGTCGCGCGCGGAGTGGTATGTGCACGGGGACGGGCTGCAGGTGGAGGATTGAAGCGCCGCCCGATTTGATCGGGCGCGCCTATGCGCGCTGCAAAGCACGCTACCCATCGGCAATGCACGCCGCCATGATCCCGTCGAGCTCGGCCTTCGAGAGCACGCCGAGCTCGGCGATGAAGACGATCCGCGATCGCGGCACGCCTTCCGCCGGTGCATCGCCCGGCGCGAGCGTCGCGCGGCCGGCGGCGAACTGAAGCACCATCTGGCGCCCGGGTTGCTCGACGGTCTCGAACAGGCCTTTTGCGCGCGCAAGCTTTGGCGCCAGGCGGCCGATCGCCTGCTGCAGGCGCCGCAGCGACAGCGGCTGGTCCGAGGTCCAGCTCAGCGTCTCGAAGCGCTCTTCTGCCGGGCGCTTCGGCCCCGGCTCGCGCGGCGCGGGCGCGCGATCGATAGCCGCGGGGAACAGCAGCGCGGACGGAATCTCGCCGTGCCTGGCATCGACCACGACGGCGGGGACGCGCTGCGCGCGGATGGCTTCGCGCATGCGGGCGCCTGCGCCCTCGTCCGCCAGATCCAGCTTGCTCAGCGCCACGATATCGGCGACGCGCAGCTGCGACCGCATCAGCGCATCATCCAGGGCCGCCGGTAGCGTCGCCGCATCCATCACGCAGAGCACCGTCTCGAGCGGCGCCTCGCGCAGGATCACGGGGTCCATCAGGTTGCGGACGATGTCGGCGGGATCGGCGACGCCGCTGGTCTCGATGACGATATATTCGGGCTTGGGATCGCGCCGAAGCAGCGTCGAGAGCGTGCGCAGGAGATCGCCTTCGAGCGAGCAGCAGATGCAGCCATTGGCGAGGCTGACCACGCCGTCGCTCGCACCCGCGATCAACTCCGCGTCGATGTTGATCGCGCCGAAATCGTTGACGATTGCCGCGATCCGCCGTCCCTCCGCGTTCGCCAGCAAATGGTTGACGACCGTGGTCTTGCCCGCCCCCAGAAAACCCGTCACCAGGAGAATGGGGACCGGCATGGGATCAGCCTTCGACGACGGGACGGCGCACGGGGCGGCCGGGCCGCGCTGCCACGTCCAGCACACCATCGCTGATCAGCGGCTGGCCGCTGACGATCAGATGCCGCACGCCTTCCGAGGGGCGGTTCATCGCCGTGAAGGTCGCGCGGTCCGAGAGCTTCTCGTAGTCGAACACGACGATGTCGGCATCGGCGTCCTTTGCGAGCCGGCCCTTGGCGCGCATCGCCGGCGTGCTCTGCGACAGGATCTCCGCCGGGATCAGCGCGCATTTGCGCACGCCTTCGAGCAGCGACACGGCCTTGCGCTCGCGCACCCATTCGCGGATGAACTTCGTGAAGCAGCCGGCCGAGCGCGGATGCGAGGTGGCGTCATCCGGCAGCGGCCAGGCGTCGCCGGTGTAAGTCTTGCCGTCCGACGTCGTCCACGGCATCGCATCGGATGCGATCGCGCCGCCGGGATACAGCACCGACATATCGAGCAGATCGCGATGATGCGCATTATTGTCGGTATCGAGGATGTGCCAGAGCACCAGCGAGGACGGCTCCTCGGCCTGCGCCTTCAGCAGCTCATCGCGATCGCGGAAGCGGTGACCGTCGGTCACGCGCTGCACTGAATCGTAACCGGTGCCGTTGCGCTCGACGAACTGGGGATCACTGAAGAAGGCCGCGGCCAGCACGGTCGAACCGGTGCCGTAGGGATAGGCTTCGACCGTGATGGGCAAGCCCTGCTCCTGCGCCTTCTCGACCAGCACACGGCAGCGCTCGATGTCGGTCTTGCTCGACGAGTTGAAATGGCAGATGTGCATGTGCGCGCCGGTGGCGCCGGCATAGCCGATCAGGCGGATATAGGCTTCCGCCGCACTTTCGGGGTCGACGCGCGACATGTAGGCGACGTGGGTGAAGGTCGGCACGTCCTGCCTCGCCGCAAGCTGGCAGACCGCGGTCAGCTCCTGCACGCCGGCGCCCGGCGCATAGGCGTTCAGGATGCCGATGCCGATGCCGCCCTCGTTCAGGCCGCGCGAAAGACGCTCGAGGATGCCTGCGACCTCCGCATCGCTCGCCACGTTGTCCATCCAGCGGCGATCGCGCATGGCGTTGCCGAACGCCTCCAGCGAGCTCTCCGCATTCGAGCCCGTCATCGCGCCGATGCGCGCAAACGCCCAGTTGGTGGCGGCGCCGTAGTTCAGCACGCGTCCCTTCCGCGCCTGGCGCTCATACCAGGAGGCGACCGGCAGCACGCCGGCCTCGAGATCGAGCGTCGTCGTCACGCCGTCGAACGCCTGCATGCGGTCGGCCGGGATCGACTGGCCATGCGCGTGCAGATCGATGAAGCCCGGCGCGACCACGAGCCCCGTCGCGTCGATCACCCGCTCGGCGCCGCCAAGGCCGATGCCGACCGCRGCGATCTTGCCGTCCATCACCGCCACATCGCCAATGGCATCCATCCCGCTCGCGGGATCCACCACCCGGCCGCCAGAGATCACCAAGCCGCTCATGTCGTCACTCCGCATGCTATTGCCAGGACCTCCGAAGGCCCGGCAGCAGCTCCGGAGGCGCGGAGCGCATAGTGCAGATTTTGGGGAGAACGACTACCGCCACTGATGCCGATGCTGCATGCGCTCGCGACCTCGCGGCATGTCTTGCCCGAAGGGCAACGGCCCAACAAGCTTCCGGTAGAACGATGGAAAAGATCGCTATAAGGTTGCCGTCGCGGCCGGTCGCGTTGCTTGCGTCGGGATCATCGGCCAAGTGGTGTCGTGCAAGGGGGCGAAATGTCGACAATGTCAAATCGAGGCCTGCGCATCGGCTGCAGGGCAGCTTTGATCACCTCCATCGTCGCTTCGGCAGCGAGCGCGTTTGCGGCCACCCCACAAGACCTGAACGATTGTCAGGACAACAGCAATGTCCCGCGCATGATGGCAGCGTGCAGCAGCCTCTCCCAGGACGCCAGACTGCCTCCCGGTGCAAGATCCATGGCGCTGCTCAAGCATGGCTTCGGAAATTTTGCACTCGGCAACATGGATGCGGCTCAAGCCGACTTCACCGAGGCGGTCAGGCTCAACCCGAAGAACAACTACGCTCATCACGAGCTGGGACTGACCTTGGCCAAAAAGGGCGACACCACACGCGCAATCGCTTCGCTCACCGAGGCCATCAATCTTGATCCTTCAGGTGCCGCAAGCCGGTTCATTCGCGGGCAGATTTATATGTCCGAGGACAGGTTGGACGAGGCGATCCGGGATTTCACCGATGCCATCAGGCTTGGGCCCGACAAGAACACCACCTTTGCGAAAGACCAGGAGGTGAGTCGTCCGGAGGCCGATCGCGTCGCGGCTGACTACTACGCGGCCCGGGGAGATGCGTACTATCGGAGAGGCGATTTCAGGGATGCCGCTTCGGACTACGACCGGGAGGCGCGGTTTTCCGATCTCGATGGCTACGGCGTGATTTGGGGATCGGTGGCGCGGATGCAGGGACGATCTGCCGATGCGGGCATCGCGCTGTCTGCTGCACTCGACAAGGGCCAGCTCAGGGATTGGCCGAGAACCGTTGGCGAATTGCTCGTCGGCCGGATCACTCCCGCCGCAGCCCTGGCTTCGGCCAGGAATTCAGATCAAACCTGCGAGGCCCACTACTACGCGGGGATCGCTCAGCTCAAGGGCAAAGATACAGTTGCGGCCCTGAAAGAATTTGCGACTGCGCGAGACGGATGCCCGACCTCGTTTCGAGAGTATCGTGCCGCCATTGCCGACCTGAAGCGATTGCAGTCGCAGTGATCGCGCCTTCGCCTGCAACATGTTTGCTAGCGACTTGGCGTCGAAGCTACCGACCTTGCCCACCGTGGCCGTGCCATCGACTACGGGGGCAATCGCTGCTCAGCGATTACCTGAACCGGCGGAAAGGCAACGCAATCTGCCACGTCGAACAGCACTTCCATGCTTCGATCAAACGATCGCGCAAAAGCAATCGCGTCATCACGCCGCTCATCGGCGATGCGCAAGCCGAGCGTACAATGCGGCGTCCATGCCCCGGGCCGGTAATGAGGGCGGCAATGCGCCGGGTCGATTGCGGCGCTGACCGAGCTGTGGATGCGGGTTAGCGCCTCATTGGAGCTCGGCTCCGCCCAGAGAACGAGAGGCGAGCCTGCGAACCAACGAATCCGTTTGAACTCGATGCGAAATTGCGCTTCGCCAGCGACGGCCGCCAGCATGGCCGCCCATGCTATCTTTTCGTCGATCGCAGGCGAGTCGTAGATCGCAAATGTAAAATGTGGCCGGTAGCCAAGGGTGCGCATCGAAGGCTCGACTTCGAACGCTACGACCTGATCCCACAGCCGCTCGATCTCACTTGCTGAATTGTTATCGGCTCGAACGTTGATCGCC
This sequence comes from Bradyrhizobium sp. P3_C3, assembly GCF_056402655.1. Taxonomy (NCBI): domain Bacteria; kingdom Pseudomonadati; phylum Pseudomonadota; class Alphaproteobacteria; order Hyphomicrobiales; family Nitrobacteraceae; genus Bradyrhizobium; species Bradyrhizobium sp. P3_C3. Next base: position 86,557 of record NZ_JBFUGY010000028.1, read on the forward strand.
AATGCCACAAGTGCTCACCCAGCGGGGGGAACAATCAAATCGAGATCAAGGGAAGGTAGCTTCAAGGCAATGGCGCTCCCTAGGGGAATCGAACCCCTGTTTCAGCCTTGAGAGGGCCGCGTCCTAACCGCTAGACGAAGGGAGCGTGAGGGACAGGACATAGCCGCGAATTTTGTCGGCGGCAAGCCTCGATCGGGGGCGAAAACCCCGGATATGCACGGTCAATGCGGCTTAGGCTTAATTGCGCGGCGGGCCGCCGCGCGCCCTACGAAACCGCCGGGAACACTCACGGCTGCTTCAGTTTCTCGATCGCCGCAGCGCCGGCGGCCGGCTCCAGGCGGAACAGGCCCGCGCCCGCAAAGGCGGATTTGAACGGCGAAGAGGAGCGGATCTGGTGGCCGCGGCTGCCGGCGACGGCMTGGTTGAGCAGATCCTGGCCGATGGCGCCTGTCCGCTGCGTCCCGACGCCAAAATAGTAGGTCTTGCCGGCCTCGACGGGGACTTCGACCTCATAGTCCGTCATCGACATCTTCATGTGGGAGGCGATCTTGTGGACGCCCGGCGGCCGGTCGACGAAGAAGAACGTCCCCATGTCGACCTTTCCGACGGACTTGCCGTCGATCAGGATTTCCGACGAGGCCGCCATTCCGCCCATCGCGCCGAAAATGCCCTTCTCGCGCAGGAAATAGAGCCGTGCGTTCCGCGAGCCGGTTGGCTTGGCCTGCGCCGTGGGTTGTTTGGCCGGCTGTGCGAGCGCCGCAAATCCAGCGCATCCGGACGATCCGACAACGAGTGCAATTGCGACGACGCGCGACTTGATACGTCCCATTCCCAGTCCCAGCCCAACTTCCCAAGCCCAAGAGCTAAATCAGAAGTTGCGTGGCAAGACAAACTGGACCGGAGAACGATCAACAGCCGTGGCCAGCCTTACGGCTCATTGGCAAATTTCAGCTTTCCGGCCGGCTTCAGGGTGTGGGCGTCGAAGGTGCGGATCTCGATGAGGCCGCCCACGTCCAGCGTGACCACGAGGCGGTCGCCGGCGACCCCGGTCGAGACGATCTTGGCGCCCTTGGGCAGGGCGGCGGTGACGTCGCCGGCCATTTCGGACGCCCTTCCCTCCGACTTGAAAAGGCGGTAGCCCACCGCAATCAGGACGGCGCAGATTGCCAGCGCCGTGGTCAACCCCGCGATCAGCATCATCCGCCGCACCCGCGCGAACAGCGCGGCCTGCTCGGGGCTCGGTTCGGGAACAGCGGTATCAGACGTCGTCATGGATAGCTCAGGCTCTGCGCAAAGGTTGGAGGTGGTGGTCGCCGGTGACGAGGGCTCGGCCCGGCTCGACCGCGTGCTGGCGGCGCACCTCACCGACCTGTCACGATCGAGGCTGAAAGCCCTGATTTTGGCGGGCGCGGTGAGCCTCAAGGACGCCGCGATCCGCGACCCCGCTTATCACGTCACATCCGGCGATACGATCACAATCGACGTGCCGGAGGCGGCCCCACCGGAGCCCAAGGGTGAGGATATCGCCCTCGATATCGTGTTTGAGGACGACGACATCGTCGTCCTCAACAAGCCGAAGGGCCTCGTCGTGCACCCCGCGGCCGGGCACGAGACCGGCACGCTGGTCAACGCGCTGATCGCCCATTGCGGCGGCTCCCTCTCCGGCATCGGCGGGGTGCGCCGGCCCGGCATCGTGCACCGGCTCGACAAGGACACGACCGGGCTGATGGTGGTCGCCAAGAACGACCTCGCCCATGCCTCGCTCACCGCGCAATTCGCCGATCACGGCCGGACGGGTGCGATGCGCCGCGGCTACATGGCCTTCGCCTGGGGGCTGCCAGGACGCCACCGCGGCACCGTCGATGCGCCGATCGACCGCCACCCGTATGCGCGCGAGAAGATGGCGGTGCGCCAGGGCGGCCGCGAGGCGGTGACGCATTGGGAGCTTCTGGAGAGTTTTGCGGGGCGTGACGGCAAGCCGATCGCCTCCCTGCTCGCCTGCGAGCTCGAGACCGGACGCACCCACCAGATCCGCGTCCACCTCGCCCATATCGGCCATCCCCTGATGGGCGACGCCGTCTATGGCCCGCACTTCAAGACCAAGGCGAACCACCTCGGCCCGGAGTCGCACGCGACTCTCGCCACGCTTGGGCGGCAGGCCCTGCATGCCTATTTGCTGGTATTGGAGCACCCGAGAACCGGAGAATTACTCCACTGGGAAGCGCCGCTGCCGAAGGATTTGCTTCTCCTTCAGGGTGCCCTGAAAGCGGCGCTATGACGCAGGCCACCTTGGAAAAGCGTTACATTACAAAAAGTTATAGCTGCCACACGGGGACGTGACGTCAGCAATCCTTCCCTTTTTGACCCCCCATGGGGTATATTGCGCTTGCGTTGGAAATGACCAACGGAACATCGCAGCTACGGCCGGCTTTAACACAGCGGTCGTCTGCCTGGCCCGCCGCTATCGGGGGCCTGAACCTTGGAGGGCTTCATCATGGCCCGTACCGCTGCTTTGCCGGTCCTTAATGGAGAATCCGGCCTTTCTCGCTACCTCGCCGAGATCCGCAAGTTCCCGATGCTGGAACCCCAGCAGGAATACATGCTCGCCAAGCGTTGGCGTGAGCATGACGATCGCGACGCGGCGCACCAACTCGTCACCAGCCATCTCCGACTCGTGGCCAAGATTGCCATGGGCTATCGCGGCTACGGCCTGCCGATCTCCGAGGTCGTCTCGGAAGGCAATGTCGGCCTCATGCAGGCGGTGAAGCGTTTCGAACCCGAAAAGGGGTTCCGTCTCGCCACCTACGCGATGTGGTGGATCAAGGCGTCGATTCAAGAGTACATCCTGCGTTCCTGGTCGCTCGTGAAGATGGGCACCACCGCGAACCAGAAGAAGCTGTTCTTCAACCTGCGCAAGGCGAAGAGCAAGATCAACGCGCTGGACGAGGGCGATCTGCGCCCCGACCAGGTGAAGATCATTGCCAAGCGCCTCGGCGTCACCGATCAGGACGTGATCGACATGAATCGTCGCCTCGGTGGCGACGCGTCGCTCAACGCACCGATCCGCGATGACGGCGAAGCCGGCGAGTGGCAGGACTGGCTGGTCGACAACACGCCCAACCAGGAAGCCATGCTGGCGGAGCACGAGGAGTATGACGAACGCCGTGACGCGCTGAACGGCGCCATGGGCGTGCTCAACCCGCGCGAACGCCGCATCTTCGAGGCTCGCCGCCTCGCCGACGAGCCGATGACGCTGGAAGACCTTGCCGCCGAGTTCGGCGTGTCGCGCGAGCGCGTCCGCCAGATCGAAGTCCGCGCCTTTGAAAAGGTGCAGGCCGCGGTCAAGGGCACGATCGCACGGGCGGAACAGGCCGCGCTGGAAGCCGCGCATTAAGCGGGCTTTTCTCGCGGTAGATATTGGCGGATCGACAAGAGACAGAAAGCCGGCGGCAACGCCGGCTTTTTTGTTTGCACCGACGCTCTGTCTGAGTGATCCGCCGTGCCTTCTCTGCGCGATGCGAAGCGCGCCGCACTCGCTATCATGCCCCGGCTTGAACCGGTACCGGCAGCGAGATCTCGAACGCAGGCCTCTGGAATACTGGATCGCCCGGTTGAACCGGGCGATGACAGCGGGGGTTGTGGCGGAGAGCCCTGCCAAGTGAGACCGCCATCACAGTCTCCTTCTCCTGGCCGACCTAGAACCGGGCTTGCCTTGAACCCGCGCGTCCGGTCGACCGACCCAGAATTATCGGGCCGGCGGCCTCAACCGAACGGACACCAACCGTGTCGATCATCCTGCAATCCACCGTCGGCGGCTTCTCCGCCCAGTTCATGCGCAAGCTGCCGCTGGTCGAGCAGGCGATGCGCGAGCACGGGCTCGATCCCGCGGAGTTCGTCATCTCCAAGGACTATGCGTCGACCGCGACGATCCCGCTTATGGGCCCGTTCTTCTATAATTACAGCGTGTTCTTCGGCGACGAACAATTCACCGTCACCGAGCCGAACGACATGGTGTTCCTGGATTACTTCTTCAAACGCGTGCTGGCGTCGGACGGCCCGCCAGAATTGCCACGGCGGCCGGGATTGATGCGGCGGCTGTTCGGCTGGATGGCGCAGCCGGTTTAGCTCGTCATTCCGGAGCGCGTCATGAATGCTTCCCGCTCAATCGTCCTTGTCGATCACGCTTGCCGCAGGACGCTTGCTGATGTATGTGCTGCCGCCCGGCGCGATATCGCGCCTTTGTTGTTCAGCGCAACCAAGGGAGGCGACATGAAAAGTAGATCGATACGTTCTGACCGCCGACCTCTTTGATCGGCAATCGGTCATAAGCTGAACGCCGCTTCGCGGCTGTTCTCCATTCATTGCATCTGGCTGCGAGGGGCGCGACGCAACAAGGCGTCGCGCCGTGTCGTCATGTATTTGCGGTTCGTTACACCGCTCATCCACCCGCACAGTCGCGTGGAGAGCGGCTTCTTTCGTGCGTCCTGGTATGTCCAGCGAAACAACTGTCCGGACTGGATCCGGCATGAGCTCTCGGACCAGTTCAATTGGTTCGCGCAGCATCTGCCGCTTCCTGGACGCATCGCGCGTCACTTCAAGCGGCGCGATTCGATCTGGGGCATTTGCTGGTTCGATCCTCAAGCCCGCGAGGCTGTCAGCCGCGCGCGCTACTGCGCTTGGCTGCTCGAGGAGGGTGGCCTGCCGGTGCGCACGATTACAACCTCGCGCCAGCGCGAAGTGATCTGGCGCGACGCGCACCAGATCGTCACGAAGCCTTCCGCCGATCTTCCCAAGGCATTCCCCTGAGCCTGGGAAGACCGGTGGACTTAGGATGGCGATGAGAGCCGATAGCGATCGCTCTCGACGGCCGTCCGGCACCGGAGGTTTCGGCCTTCGGTTGCCGGACGCGGCTGCTCGTCACTCCCCCCACGTCCGCGCCAGCGTCGCGAGCCAGCAGCCTTCGCAATAGCGGGCGTCCTTGTAGTCGATCCAGTTGTGCGCATAGACGTGGTCGAGCGGGATGCCGTAGCGCGCGCGCAGCACCTTCACGAGGATCTTCCAGGCCGCGACCTGCGCCTCGGTCGGGCCCGCGGTGACATCCGGATAGTTGCCGGCGAACTCGACGCCGATCGAGTTGTCGCGCACCACTTGGCGATAGGTCGATCGGTTGTCGATATACTTGTTGTCGTTGCGGTTGGCGCCGTCGCCATGGGTCGGCACCAGGTTCTCGGCAACCGCCCAATAGACCGTGCCGTCGGTCTCGACCCACACAGTGACGCCGCGGCGCGTCGGGTTCTTCGACTGCTCCGCCGCGCCGCCGCGCGCCGAACCTGTCGGCCCCTCGGTCTGGTGCACGATGATGTTGCGCCAGGGATGGGCGTCGCGGACATCGCCCCATGGTGCGAGCCAGACCATTTTCAGGCCGGGAATGTCAGGCGTGCCGGAGACGCGCGCGATCTTCGCGAGCTCGGCGTCCGTTGCGGCGGCTGGGGTGAGCAGAAGAAGGGCGGCGAGAAAAGCCGCGAGCAGGCGGAGGATCATCATACGGGTCCAGGGCGGGCCCAAATCGTAGCAGGCTTTATGCGAATTTGCGCGTGGCCTCGCCGAGCCCGGGCCGCTCAGGCGAGAGCGGCGGGGCCGGATCGTAGACGGCAAAGTCGTTCTTGCCGTTTTTCTTGGCGGCATAGAGGGCGTGGTCGGCATGGGCGATGAGGCGGTCCGGAAACTGGCCGATGCCGCGGTCCCATTCGGCAACGCCGATCGAGATCGCGATCGGGATGTCCCTGGTTGTACAGGCCGCGGCGTCCAGGCGGCAGACCTCGAGCACGCGGCGGGCGATCGCGGCAGCCTCGCGCAGGGACGAGGACGGCAGCACGACGCAGAACTCGTCGCCACCGGTGCGGGCCAGCATGTCGCCCGGCCGCAGCCGCGTTTGCGCCATCAGGGTGAAGTGCTGCAGGCAGGCATCGCCCGCGGCATGACCATGGGTGTCGTTGATGGCCTTGAAGCCGTCGAGATCGATCACCATCAGCGAGAACGGCTCGCCGCTGCGCTCGGACCGGGCGCATTCCTCAGACAGGCGCTGCAACAAATGCCGCCGGTTGGCGACGCCGGTGAGATCGTCGAGCAGCGCGAGGTCGGCGACCTCGTTGCGCAGGCGATCCATCGCCATCAGCAGGAAGCCGAAATTGAGCGTCATCGACAGGAACAGGAGGCCCAGCACCATGACGCCATGAGCCTGACCGCCGGCGCGCGCCGAGAAATCGTGGCCGAGCAGATTGCCCAGCGTGCGAACCGCAAGGATCCCGATGATGGTGAGGATGACGATGCCGGACAGCCGTGCGCCCGGGCTGACGCGGCCTTCCGGCGGTGCCAGGAGCAGACGCAGCGCCAGCACCAGCGGCAAGGCCTGGCCGAGCGTGTAGCTGAGCATGCGCAGCTGCATGTGCTCGAAGCCGACCATGAAGAACACGACGCCGGCGAGGCTTAGCACCCCCGTTGCGGTCATGACGCGCCATGCGACCGGCCGGTCATAGAAACGCTGAATGCCCATGGCGGCAAGGCAGCTCGCCGCGATGACGCCGGCAGCGCCGACAAGAAGGGGCAGGGGAGAGGCGACGAACAGGCGGACCAGGGCCGTCATCGCGCCGGTGGCGCCGATGAACGACGATGCCATCCAAAACCGCGCGGCCGCAAATTTCGGATAGGAGCGCGTCACGTAGGCCCAGATCAGGCCAAGCGCCAGGAAGTTGACGACGAAGACCGTCCAGAGTGTCGGTACGTTCAGCATGGCGCGTGCGGCACGCGCAGCGTCGCACCCCCCATCTCTGGCAGCCGTTCGTCCATGACCCTTCCCCGCGTTCTTGCGGAGAAGAATGCGCGGATTGCACTTAACGGAACCTCACTGCGATCTGCGAAAGCTCGTCCTTGGTTTTGGATTCATGAACAGTGCGCCGCGATTATCGGATCGTTAGGCATGTCGCGGCCTCCCTGCGCAGCCACGCCGATGCGCATCGCGATGCGGATTCGTGGGCAAAAATCACCCGAAAATGCATCTGAGCTGTGGATAACGTAATGACACAGATGTGACAGCACGGGGCAGCCGCCCGCGAATCTGCTGAGTTTGTGGTCGAGGATGTTGCGAGGCTGGCCCTCCGCCGAGCATCCCTCGTGTCGCGTTTAACCATGAACCCTTGAGAGGATACTATGGCTAAGAAAGCGAAGAAGGCGAAGAAGGCGACGAAGAAAAAGGCCAAGAAGGCCGCCAAGAAGAAGTAGCCAGCATGTTCTTTGCCCGGGTGGAGCCTCGCTCCGCCCGGGCGTCGGGTAAGGGTCGAGAGAGTCTAGGGATGGCGGGCGCAAGGCCCGCTTTTTTATTGCTCCACGCTCAGTTGCGGCATCTCCCCGCAAGCGGGGAGAGATGAAGGCGAAGCCTACCGCTCCGCAAACGCCAGCTTGGCACCAAGCGCGGCAAAGCCGGCGGCAAAGCTGCGACGCAGCCAGGCCATGACGCGCGGCCGGGAGATGACGCGATCGCGCACCGACGCCGCACAGAGACCGTAGAGGACGAACACCGCAAAGGTCATCGCCATGAAGGCGCCGCTCAATTCCAGCATCCGCGCCAGCACATGGGCTTCATCCACCGCGATGAACTGCGGCAGGAAGGCCAGGAAGAAGATCGACAGTTTCGGATTGAGGATGTTGATCAGAAAGCCGGTGACGATGACGCGGCGGCTCGACCGCTCCTTGATCTCGCCATCGACCGCGAGCGCTCCGGTCTCACGCAGCGCCTGCCAGGACATGTAGAGCAGATAGGCGACGCCGCCCCATTTCAGCGCGGCAAAGGCGAGCGCGCTGGTGTGCAGCACCGCGGCAAGCCCAAGCATCGCAGCTATCATGTGCGGCACGATCCCGAGCGTGCAGCCGAAGGCGGCAGCGATGCTGGCGCGCGAGCCGCGGGTCAGCGCCGCAGCCAGGGTGTAAAGCACGCCGGTGCCGGGCGAGGCGACGACGATGAGCGAGGTGAGCAGGAAGGACAAGGTCATGAGCAGACCCTATCACCGCGCCTCACGGCAAGAAAGCGAGCCCCCGGATCAACCGTCAGGACAGCTGCGCGAGCTCGGCCTCGCGGAGCACGTCGAGCGGCGCCCATGGCTTGGCCCAGAATTTCGCGCCATCGGGCAAGGGCTGCGCCAAGGGGCGGCCGGAGGTGACGACGATGTCGAGCTTTGGATTGCGGTCCTTGGCGACGTGCGCGAGCTCGACCCCGGTCATGCGCCCCGCAAGCTGGACGTCCGTCAGCATCAGACAGAGCGCGCCGGCGCTTCTGTCGAGCACCCGTTGGGCAGCCTCGGCGCTATCGCACTGGATGACCTGATAGCCGCTCTCCTCCAGCAGAAGACTGAGCATCTCCCGTTGCATGACGTCGTCTTCGACGATCAGCGCCGTCGCGCAAAATGGTTCTGCCTGTCCCATGGGGCTGCTCCAGTGCTTGCTTGCGTAACCTATGTTAAGGAGCCAGTTCGCCGGTGGTTCAGTTCCATCATGAAAAATGTAGATCATAGTTCCACACGACCGGCTTGACGGGGGGACATCATGACTGCAATTCGCGGCGCCGCCGCCATCACTGGAGCGGCGAGCGGCATCGGGCGCGCGCTGGCAATCGAGCTCGGAAATCGCGGCTGCGATCTCGCGCTCGCCGATCGCGACGAGGCCGGATTGAAGACGCTCGCCGCCGAGATCGGTGCCACACGCAAGGTCAGCGTGCATCGCGTCGACGTCAGCGAGCCCGGCGACATCGCGGAGTTCGCGCGTGATGCGATCGCGGCGCATCCCGCGCTCGGCATCGTCATCAACAATGCCGGCGTGGCGTTGATGGGATCGTTCGAGGAGATCGACCAGGCGCAGATGGAGTGGCTGTTCGACATCAATTTCTGGGGCGTGGTGCACGGCACGCGCGCTTTCCTGCCGCATCTGAAGACGCTGGCAGAGGCGCACATCGTCAACGTCTCCTCGATCTTCGGCATCATCGCGCCGCCAGGACAGTCGGCCTATGCCGCCGCCAAGTTCGCGGTGCGCGGCTTTTCCGAGAGCGTGCGGCACGAGCTTGCGGTCGCGGGCAGCCCCGTAAAACTGTCGGTGGTGCATCCCGGCGGCGTCGCCACCGCCATCGCGCGCAATTCGCGCACCGGGGTCGGCGTCACCGACAATGCGCGCCGCGCGCAATCGATCGAGCGGTTCGAGAACGCGGCAAAGACCACGCCGAAAGACGCCGCGCTGCGCATCATCAAGGGCATCGAGAACAACCAGCCCCGCATCCTGATCGGCAACGACGCCCGCTTCATGGACTTGTTGCAGCGCTTCCGCCCGGGCACCTATTGGGCGCCGTTGCAGCGCAAGCTGGAGAAGATGGCGAAGGGGACGCGAGATCGTAGGGTGGGCAAAGCGAAGCGTGCCCACCACTTCCGACGACACGAAGGATGGTGGGCACGGCGCTACGCGCCTTTGCCCACCCTACAAACTATGTGCCGGCCCGCTTCACTGCCCCGCCAGCCGGTCCGCAAAATAGCCGATCGTCTTGCGGTAGATCACCGCCCTGTTCCACTCCCGCATCGCCTCGAAATTGGCGGTGCCTTCGCCGTAGGGCTGGCCCATCTTGAAGCCGCTGGTGTGAAGCAGGTTCGCGGTCGAGGCGAGTACGTCGGACACGCTGTGGCGCAGATCGACGTGGCCGTCGCCGTCGAAATCGACGCCGTATTTGATGTAGGACGACGGCAGAAACTGGGTCTGGCCGATCTCGCCGGCATAGGCGCCGATCAGGTCGCGCAGCGGCAGGTCGCCGCGCTGCACGATCTTGAGCGCGGCGAGCAGCTCGCCCTGGAACAGCTCGGTGCGGCGGCAATCATGCGCGAGCGTGGCGAGCGTGCGGATCACCGGCAGCTTGCCGATGTCGCCCTTGCCGAAATCGCTTTCCAGCCCCCAGATCGCGACCAGGATATAGCGGGGCACGCCGAACTGCTGCTCGATGCGCGAGAGCAGCGCCGCGTGGCGCTGCAACAGTGCCTTGCCGCCATTGATGCGGCCAGGGCCGACGCGGGTCGAGACATACTGCTCGAAGCTCTTGTTGAAGGTGTAGCGCTGGCGCCGGTCGAAGGCGAGCACCGCGCCATCCTGGGCGATACCGCTGAAGGCCGCGCTGGTCACGCTCGCCGAGACGCCGGCTCCTTGCGCCTCCGAGCTCATGCTGGCGACGAAGCTGTTGAAGTCGCCGCCGCAACGCGCGGCCTGCGCCGATCCGCCGGCCAGACAGAGGATGAAGGCGGCGGCCAGGGCGAGTCTCGACATGCGGGAAAATCCTTTGAAGAATGAACGCGGAAGCGCGCGATCATGCCCGGGAACCGGATTCGCGTCAAAGCGGCAGATCCTCGCCAGAACCGATCGTCAGAACCGATCGTATCTTGGCCGCGACAAATGAATTGCGCTCGCCCCGTCCCCAACCGATCGAGATGACCATGCCCATTCCGCACCGGATGTTCGCTGTCCTCGCCCTGCTCTCCTTCACCGCCACGGCCGCCGCCGCGCAGACCCGCGATGTCGCAGGCAGCCGCGACTATCCCGGCATCGGCCGCTTCACCGGCAGCGTCATCACCGGCTACGTGACGAAGGATTTTGACGCGGCACGGATGCAGGCGGCCGCCTTTAGGGACGGCCAGCCGGCTGATGCGCGGCGGCTCGAAGGCCGCATCTTCCGCATCGCCTATCGCACCAATCCCGGCCCCTCGATCCTGGAAGTGTCGCGCAATTTCGAGACGCAACTTGCGAAAGCTGGCTTCGAGACCTTGCTCGCCTGCGACACCGACGCCTGCGGTGCCATTCCCTTCACGGAAAGCATCGACACGCTACCGGTCCCGCAGATGTGGGTCGACGGCTTCAACTACCGCTATTTTTCCGGCCGCAAGACCGAAGGCGGGCGCGAGACCTATGCCAGCGTCATCGTCAGCCAGAACAACCAGGACATTTATGCGCAGGTCACGGTCGCCGAGCTCGGCGCGATCGCGAACAAGATGGTCGATGCTGCCGCGATGGCGAAGGGCCTTGGCGAGACCGGCCACATCGCGCTCTACGGCATCTATTTCGATACCGACAAGGCGGTGCTGAAGCCGGAGAGCCGCCCGACGCTGGAGCAGATCGCAAAGCTGCTGACGAGTCAGCCGCAGCTCAACGTCTTCATCGTCGGCCACACCGACGGCCAGGGCGCTTACGAGTACAATCTCGATCTCTCGAAGCGCCGCGCCGAAGCGGTCGCAGCCGAACTCGTGAAAAGCTTTCGGATCGCGCAGACGCGGCTGCGCACCGCCGGCGTCGGATTGCTGTCACCCGTCGGTTCCAACGCTACGGACGCCGGCCGCGCGCTCAACCGGCGCGTGGAGCTGGTGGCGCCGTGACGGCCTCACTCATCTTCCCACCTGCGCTCCGAGTATCTGTTGAATGGCGTTGTCGGTGGAGAAGTGGCTCGTCGTAGCGGAACTCGTCACGTGTACGCAGTGAGATGTGCAACCGTGGACATGGAACTCGTTCGCACAATGGAACACAACCTGTGCACGCGGACGGAAGACGTGCAGGCGAACGCGCTTTTTTACAAAGCACGCACCTCTTCGTTGCGTTGCGAGAGCGGGAAATATGAACAAAGTGATTTGGCCGTCCAAACAATTGCTTTGATGCGCATCAAAACCAGACATCGCGACCAGCGCATATCTGACGCGCTCGATGCGACATCACAGCGTCAACGATTTGCCTTGCCACGGCATGTCGCAGATTATAGTCTTCTATTCTAGGTTGTCGCCCCGCCAGCCCCGGGCGACGCTGAAGACCAAAAATAAACGGCGGGCTTTGCGGCCCGCCGTTTATTGAGCGAAGGGTCGCATCGGATTTTACGAAGCGCCGGACGCATCCGAACATCCCGCAACGGACTTCATCGATCGATTGCGCAGCCGATACCGCCGCGACAGGTCCGTGTGACCACCGGAAAACCCGCCAAAGTCATTTGACTATGGCGCCCTGATCGACGACAAGCCCGCCATGGCCAAGAAACCTGGAACCAATCCCAAGGGCGAGTTCGCCTTTTTCAACGTCTTCTACGAAGACGGCTCCCAACGCTCCAACCGGCGCGTGCCTGCGGAGCTGCTCGGAGGCCTGGACGGCGACGAGCCCGCGCGCGGCTTCATCATGGAGCAGGACCGCGAGATCGCGGAAAAGTCCGGCCGCCCGCCGCTTGCAATCAAGACCCTCGACCGGGTCGGCGCGAAGAAGAAGTAGGCTCCGTCCGACTTGCGAAGCGTCGGCACAAATAGAAAACGGCGGGCTTTCGGCCCGCCGTTTTCGTTTGGATGAATGCCCGGGACTGGCCCGGGCACGACGATCCGAATTAGTTGTCCAGGAACGACCGCAGCTTCCGCGACCGCGACGGATGCTTCAGCTTGCGCAGCGCCTTCGCTTCGATCTGACGGATACGTTCGCGGGTGACCGAGAACTGCTGGCCGACTTCTTCCAGCGTGTGGTCGGTGTTCATGCCGATGCCGAAGCGCATGCGCAGCACGCGCTCTTCGCGCGGCGTGAGCGAGGCGAGCACGCGCGTCGTGGTCTCGCGCAGGTTCGACTGGATCGCGGCGTCGATCGGGAGGATCGCGTTCTTGTCCTCGATGAAATCGCCGAGATGTGAATCCTCTTCGTCACCGACCGGGGTTTCGAGCGAGAGCGGCTCCTTGGCGATCTTGAGGACCTTGCGGACCTTCTCCAAGGGCATGCCGAGCTTCTCGGCGAGCTCTTCCGGGGTCGGCTCGCGGCCGATCTCGTTGAGCATCTGGCGCGAGGTGCGCACGATCTTGTTGATCGTCTCGATCATGTGCACGGGGATGCGGATAGTGCGCGCCTGGTCGGCGATCGAGCGGGTGATCGCCTGCCGGATCCACCACGTGGCGTAGGTCGAGAACTTGTAGCCGCGGCGGTATTCGAACTTATCAACGGCCTTCATCAGGCCGATGTTGCCTTCCTGGATCAGGTCGAGGAACTGCAGGCCGCGGTTGGTGTACTTTTTGGCGATCGAGATCACGAGACGGAGGTTGGCTTCCACCATCTCCTTCTTGGCCTGGCGTGCCTCGCGCTCGCCCTTCTGCACGGAGTGCACGATCTTGCGGAACTCGACGATCTCGAGGCCGGTGAGCGCGGCGAGCTGGTGCACCTCGTGACGGAGGTCCTTGATCCGGTCCTTCTCGATATGGACGAAGTTCTTCCAGCCCTTGGCCGAGAGCTTCGAGACGCGGTTGAGCCAGCGCGGGTCGAGCTCCGAGCCGGTGTAGTTGCGCAGGAAGTCCTCACGCGCGACGCCATGGCTGTCGGCAAGGCGCATCAGGCGGCCCTCGTGCGACACGAGGCGCTTGTTGATGTCGTAGAGCTGCTCGACCAGTGAGTCGATACGCGCCTGGTTCAGGCGCAGCGACTTCACCTCGACGATGATCTCGTCCTTCAGCTTGCGGTATTTGCGTTCCTGGTGCGGCGACAGCGAGGGCCCGTGCGAGGTGCTCTCGAGCTGGTTCTGGATGTCCTGCTCCTGAAGCTTGCGCAGCTTCTTGTAGCTGTCGGCGATCTTGTCGAAGATCTCGACGACCTTCGGCTTGAGCTCGGCCTCGATGGCCGCGAGCGACATCTGGTTCTCGAACTCGTCGTCCTCGTCCATGTCGGCTTCGGCGGCGGCTTCGCCCGGATCCTTCTCGCCTTCGCCGGCATTGCCGGGCGCAGGCGCGGCGCGGAACGGGGTCGGCGACGGCGGCGCGGCGGGCGGCGCGACATGCGCCGGCGCAGCTCCGTTCACGACAACGGCTTCGCCGCCTTCGGCGGACGCTTCGCCGTTCTCGCCGGTCGGACCGCCGATCATCGCGGTGTTCATGCCGCCCTTGGCGTCGGGCCCGGCATAGGTCGCTTCGAGATCGATGATGTCGCGAAGGAAGATCTTGCCTTCGTTGAGCTCGTCGCGCCAGATGATGATGGCCTGGAAGGTCAGCGGGCTTTCGCAGAGGCCTGCGATCATGGCCTCGCGGCCGGCCTCGATGCGCTTCGCAATCGCGATTTCGCCTTCGCGGGACAGGAGCTCGACCGTGCCCATCTCGCGCAGATACATGCGCACGGGGTCGTCGGTGCGCTCGCCCGGCTCGCTCTTCTTGACCTCGGTGACGGCCTTCTGGGTGACCTCGACGAGTTCGTTGTCGGTCTCGTCCTCGCCGCCCTCGTCCTTGTCCTCCTCGCCGTCGCTATCGTCGGCTTCGGTGACGTTGATGCCCATGTCCGAGAGCATGGACATGATGTCCTCGATCTGCTCGGGGGAGGTCTGGTCGGACGGCAAAACTTCGTTAAGCTGATCGAAGGTCACGAAGCCGCGCTTCTTGGCCTGCTTGATCATCTTCTTCACGGCCGCGTCGGACAGATCGAGCAACGGCGACGGCGCGTCCTGGGAGTCCTTCTCCGGCGCGTCCGCTGCCTTGTCGTCTTTCTCTTTGTCCTTCGCCTGCAGCGTCTTTGCCTTGGTGGCCATCCATTGCTCCTAAACGCGCTTCATGCAGAAGGCCGAACGGCCCGCCCGCCTGAATTCACTTGAACCTGTTGTTCGACGCTCTCGCTTCGCCAGATCGCGACACGGAAAGGGCGGCGCGGATATCTCTCGCCACCCCGACCTTTTCTCTCGCCGGATTTGCCTAACGCTTCGTGAGCCTCTTTGTCGCAGCGGATGCAGGTGTAGTGCCAACAGCGATTGCGCGGATTCATTCCTGACGCGTCTGTTCTGCCTGCGGCCGCCTGGTGGCCAAAGTGCTACAAGACCGTTAAGCCTCGATTAACCCTGTTTTTGCCGCCAAACCTTGGATTTGGCGAGTCTTTTAGCGGTTCCGGTCCCGGCCGTCCGCATGATTCTTTCATCACACGCTCTTCTGGAACCGGCCCGACAGCTCGCCAAAACCCTCGATCAGGGCCTCGGTACCGTCGACTTCTCCTATCCGAGCCTTGACGTCACGCAGCCACGCCAAATTGGCCTCGCTGGGGTCCTCCCCCAAGGCCAGCTCGGCGTCCTTCAGTTCTCTAAGTAGTGAATGGTATTGCCGATGCAAGGCAACGAGCTGGTGCCAGGTGGAGAGAACGTCGTCCCGGGCGGCGCCCTCGCGGGCACCCCACACCGCCGCGGTGGTGATGCCATTCTCAACCCTTTGAAGAAGCTGTGAAAATCCGCCCTTCTCGATGTCGGCTCGCATCTTCTCGGCCAGCTCGCCGGGGTCCGGCGAGTGGTGGTGGTCGTTGGCGAAGGCGGCGATGATGCCGGCCCGGAGCTTATGAGCCTCGGGATGGGCCAGCTCCAAGGCGGCGACCTCTTCAAGGTGGTCGTGCAGCAGCCAGGGGTGGTTGATCAGGATTTGCAGGATCAGGGCTTCGCGCCGGGATATGGCGCTGCGCTGGCCCTTCATGATCGGACTTGCCGCCAGCTGGGGGCTCGCCGCCTGGTAGGGGCCGGAGGGAATAAAGGCGGGACCGGGGGCCCCACGCCGCCCTTGGCTGCCGAATCCCTGCCCCCCGAATCGATTCGCCTGCCCCCCGCTGCGGGGCTGGAAGGAGCGGCCGGAATTGCCCTGGAAATTGCCCCGGCCGGCAAAACCGCCGCGCCCGCCCTCAGGCGCGAAGGTGCGTCGAAGCCGTTCGGCAAAATCGTCGCGATAATAGCGCCGCACCACCTCGTCGCGGATGCCGTTGGACAGCTCCTTGACGCGCGCCTCGAGCGCGGCACGGCGCTCGGGCGTGGCAAAGTTGCCGCCTTCGAGTTCGCGCGACCAGATCATCTCAGCGAGCGGCTTCGCCGCCGCGATGACATCCTCGATCGCGCCGCGGCCGCCCGAGCGGGCGAGATCGTCGGGGTCCTGCCCTTCCGGCAGCAGCGCAAAACGCAGGCTCTTGCCCGGCGCAAGAAATGGCAAGGCAAGGTCGGCGGCACGATAGGCCGCCTTCTGCCCGGCCCTGTCGCCGTCGAAGCAGAGGATCGGTTCGTCCGCCATCTTCCAGAGCAGCGCGAGCTGGTTTTCGGTCAGCGCAGTGCCGAGCGGCGCCACGGCACCTGCAAAGCCTGCCGTCACCATGGCGATGACGTCGACATAGCCTTCGACCACGATCAGCGCGCTACCATCGTGGGTGGCTTTGCGCGCGGTCTGGTGATTGTAGAGATTGTCGCCCTTGTGGAAGAGCGGCGTCTCCGGCGAGTTCAGGTATTTTGCCGGAACGTCCTTCTCCAGCGCGCGCCCGCCGAAGGCGATGACACGGCCACGCAGATCCGTGATCGGAAACATCACGCGATCGCGGAAGCGATCGTAGGGCACGGGAATGTCGTTGCCGACAACGAGCAGCCCGGTCTCGATCATGTCCTCGACGGAGACGCCGAGCTTGCCGAGATGCTCCTTCAGCGCGAAACGCTCGGGTGGCGGCGGCGCATAGCCGAGGCGGAACTGCACTTGCGTCGCCGGCGAGATCGCGCGATCGGCGAGATAGCCGCGCGCCTTGGCGCCGGCGCGCGAGGCCAGCGTCTCGGCGAAGAATTTTGCAGCGAGTTCCATGACGTCATGCAGCGTGCGGCGCCGCTGCTCGTGCCGCGCCGCATCCGGCGTCACCGCCGGCAGCGGCAGGCCCGCCATGCCGGCGAGCCGCTCCACAGCCTCGGCGAACGGCAGGCCGTCGGTCTCCATCACGAAGGTGATGATGTCGCCGTGCTTGCCGGAGGAGAAGTCGTGGTAAAATCCCTTCTGGTCGTTGACGTAGAAGGACGGCGTCTTCTCCTGCTGGAACGGCGACAGCCCCTTCCATTCCCGCCCCGCCTTCTTCAGCTTCACGCGCTTGCCCACGACTTCGGAGACCGAAAGCCGGGCACGAAGCTCGTCGAGGAACTGGGGCGTGAAGCGCATGGGCTCTGGGTCTGGCGCGAATCAACGTGAGTCGGGCGAAGGGTTACGGATATAGGCGCGGCCTGCCCAAAAGTCAGGTTTGTCCGGCTTATCCGGGTTATTCGACCTATGCACAGGCGTCATTCCGGGGCGATGCGAAGCATCGAGCCCGGAATGACCGCGGAAAGACTTGAACCCGGACCGGTTCCGCGCTTCCATAGGCCATGTTCAGGATGTTTCGCGGCGGCCACAGCGGGGGCTGGCGTGTGACCTCGATTTCACCCGTGGTGGGCGAGCCCCTGCCCTTCGTGCCGGCGCTGTCGGTGACCGACAGCGAGGCGATTTCATTGCCCCTGGTGCCCTCTCGCAATGCGTGGCGGCTGGTCGGCGTTGCGAGCACGCCGCGCTACACTGAGCGCGCCGAGAAGCAGCAGCTCACCGCGGTGCAGGCCGAGCTCGGCCGGTTAGAGGCCACTTCCGCGGCGCTGATTCCGATCCGCAAATCGGAGGCGTGGTGGGAGCTGACGCAGGAAGAGCGCCGCAAGATCTTCGAGGACAAGTCGCACCACATCGCCAGCACTCTTCGTTTCCTGCCCGCCATCGCGCGGCAGCTCTATCACAGCCGCGATCTCGGCGGTCCCTTCGACTTCCTGACATGGTTCGAGTTCGCGCCCCCCGATGCCTCGCTGTTCGAGGAGCTGGTGGCGATGCTGAGGCAGACCGAGGAGTGGAGCTACGTCGAGCACGAGATCGACGTGCGCCTGGTGAAGGAAGTGCTGTCGGCTTAGTGATCGAACGCCGGCCACGATGAAGGTGCGATCCCTCGCTCCGCTTGCGCGGGAGAGGTGAAGTCCGCATCCGCGCCTAGTGCTCGAGAAAGCGCCCGGACTCGATGCGCGGCAGATCGGTGACGGGCCAATTGTAGACGTAAGTCCAGGCCTTCTCCGTGGTGCCATCAGGCAGCGTCACGTCGATCAGCTTGCGCAGATATTCGGTCGGCTCCGGAAAGCCCTCGCCGCAGGCCTCGTACATGTCGAGCTCGCGCAGGAGCTCGTCGGGCACGCGCAATTGAAAAAGCTCACCATGGACGACATCGGACGCCGCGTTCGACAGCAGCAATCCGGGATAATGCTTCACCAGAACGAGCCGGCCGCGACACGTCGCGTCACCCAAAAAGTCCGCATGTCCTGCAAGCAGCCGCGCCATCGGATGGTCGAAGCCGCGCATCAGGGTGCCGTAGACGAAAAGACGATCGGAGGTCATGGGGTGTCTATAGCCGTCAATCGAGCGAAACGACAGCTGCACGTTTCCTCGTCCCAGCGAAGTCCCGGGGGCAAGCGAGATTTGGTCTTGTGATGAATCGCCGGCAACGGCATCGTCTGGCGATCATGATGATTTTGGGTGGACCGACCTGCAAGCGATTGCTGCCCAATTCAGACGGTAGCTGCTTTTTCCATAGGCAATCAGGATGGACTTGAACACGGCCGACGCGACCGATCAACTGCTCGGCGCGGGGGACATTCCGCCGGTGCATGAGGTCAATGCAGATGGGGCATCGCCCTTCCTGCTCACCTCGGATCATTACGGACGGATTCTGCCGCGCGCGCTCGGCGACCTCGGCGTCGCGGCAAGCGAGCTGACGCGGCACATCGCCTGGGACATCGGCATTGCCGGCGTCGCCGAGCGGCTGGCAAAAATGCTCGATGCGCATCTGATCGCGCAGCGCTATTCGCGGCTCGTCATCGACTGCAACCGCTCACCCGGCGTTGCAAGCTCGATCCCCGTGATATCCGAGGCGACCGCGATCCCGCGCAACGAAGGTATCACCGAGGGCGAGCGCGCGGCGCGGCGGCGCGAGATCTTCGAGCCCTATCACCGCCGCATCGATGCGGCGATCGACCGCCGCCTGCACGACAAGCGGCCGACGGTGCTGGTGTCACTGCACAGCTTCACGCCGGTTTATGCCGGCGTCGCCCGGCCCTGGCACATCGCCGCGCTGTATAACCGCGACACCGTGCTGCCGCAGCTGCTGCTGAAGCATCTGCGCGCTGAAGGCGATCTCGTCGTCGGCGACAACGAGCCCTATGCGGTGAGCGACCTCAGCGACTACACCATCCCCGTCCACGGCGAAGCCCGCGGCCTCGTCAACAGCGGCATCGAGATCCGCCAGGATCTGATCGCGGATCAGTCCGGCCAGCAGCAATGGGCGGAGCGGCTGGCGAGGATTTTTGCGGAGATCGAGCTGGAATTGAAGGCGGAGCTGTTGGTGTAGGGCACGCTGTGTTCCCTACCCCCTTGCGGGGGAGGGAGCGCAGCAGAGTACGACGAAGCTGCTAAGCATTTGTCTCAGGCTCACCCGCCCCGCGTCGCGACGAACACCGCGAGCGCAGCGAAAATCGCAGCGACACCCCACAGCAGCCAGGCGATGCGGACGGGACCGCTTGTATCGAGCGTTGCCTCGGCCGGGTTGTCGGGATTGACGCGCACCTCGACGGTCGCGCCGTGCTTGTAGCGCGACATCAGCTTCTTCAACATCTCGTCGGACCCGGACTGCGTCCCGGCCGCGACGCGCGCGCATTCATTGGTGTAGCTGATATTCTGATAGCGATAGGTGTAGGTCACGCGCTTGCCGAACATCTCGGTGCCGCGGCGCTCGCCCGGCTCGCTGGCCTCGTGATATTGCTCGATCCCCGACAGCTTGATCG
The DNA here is from genome assembly GCF_056402655.1 of Bradyrhizobium sp. P3_C3. Classification (NCBI taxonomy): domain Bacteria; kingdom Pseudomonadati; phylum Pseudomonadota; class Alphaproteobacteria; order Hyphomicrobiales; family Nitrobacteraceae; genus Bradyrhizobium; species Bradyrhizobium sp. P3_C3. The sequence goes on from NZ_JBFUGY010000028.1 coordinate 106,223, forward strand.
TGCCCGGCACCACCGGCCAGCGCGCCGCCTTCAACGCCTGCCGCCGCACCCCATACCCCATCAGCGCGATGACGAGGCCGAACGCGCCGAAGCCGACGACGAGGCCCGCGAGATCGGGCCGCCCGATGTGGTGCGCAAGGTAGGCATAAGTCTGGTTGAGACCGAACGCCGAGCCGAACACGATGCCAAACGCGATCGACGTGCCGATGCCGAGGCAGCCCCACAGCCCCTTGGGCAGGTCGCGCTCGAGCACCGCCTGATCGGGATGGCGCGGATTGTAATAGACGGTGACGATGCTGCCGGCGGGATATTTTGCAAGCTTCTCGGCGACCTCGAAATTGCCGAGGTCCTCGCCGATCGAGATGCGGTTACAGCTCAGCTTGCGGCTGCCGACCGGATATTCGTAAGTCACGTTCGCAAAATTGCGGCTCTCGAGCCGATAGCCTTCCTCGCGGTCGCTGTCGGACACCCTGACCTCGCGCACCTCGGCGACCGAGCGGACGACCTTGCCCGATGCCTGCGGCCAGCTTCGCGCCTCGCGCACCTGCCAGGTCTTCACAACGGAGGCGACCAGTAACAGCCCGAGCGGTGCGAACAGCATCGCATAGACGAACCAGGGCAGATCGGGCACGGCCAAATTCCTTCGTCAGCGGCAATGCCCGATTGGACGCATCGCCGCCGCGAAGGGTTCAAGCGCGAACCGGTACGAGGGAGGTTATTTTGCCCGTGTCAGCGCCAGCCAGATACCGCCGCCGATCATGAAGCCGCCGGAGATGCGCGACATCAGCCGCGTCCGGCGGGCCGAGAAGAACTTTCGGGCACGCCCCGCGGCGAGAGCGTAGAGCGCATCCGTCATCGCCGCGGTGACCATGAAGGTTGCGCCCAGCACCGCGACTTGCGGGAAGTGGTCGCGGTTCATGTCCATGAACTGCGGAATGAAGGCGCCGAAGAAGATCAGCACTTTCGGGTTCGACAGCAGCACAAGGAAACCTTGCAGGAAGAACCCGCCGCGCGGCGGCGCCGGCGGCTCGTCGACATTGAGGCCTTCGACCGGCGCCCAGATCAGCTTGATGCCGAGCCAGATCAGATAGGCGGCGCCGGCAAAGCGCACCCAGTCGAACCAGTAGCCCATGGTCGCCATCAGCGAGGTCAGGCCGACTGCGACGATGCCGATGACGATGGCGAGCCCGGCCTGCGCGCCCGCGACATTGGTCAACGCCGCGCGCGTGCCGTGACGCAGGCCGTTGGCGACGACGAGGGTGACGATCGGCCCCGGCAGCAAGGCCAGCGCAATGCAGGCGGCGACGAAGGCGAAATAGGCTTGCATGGACATCATGGGGAGGACTCGCTGAGAGCGGTTTGGCGCATTAATGCATGACACTCACTGTCCGTCCAGCGCCGCGGTCGCCCATACCTTCATCTCCGGCGTCTCCAGGAACGCCAGCGCTGCGCGTTGCACGGCGCCTGCTTCGCCACGCCCCTGGGCCGCAGCGACGAAGAGATCGCAGCGGCGCGAGACGGCGATGCCGATCGCGGCATGACGGACGCGGTCGGGCATATCGAGATCATAGCGCCTGGCACGGCCGCGCATCTCGCCAAGACCCACCTCCTCGCCCGGCGCGACGGCGGCAAAGCGCGGGCTGATCAGATCGATGTCGGCAACGCGATCTACCTCGTCATCGTCGGCGACGCCGCGGTCGCAATTGCAGAAGCCACGCTTGGCGCGCACGTAGAGCTCGGTGCCCGCGCAGGCGCCGTCGCAGCGGAACGCGCGGCCGGCGGGCCAGCCGTCGCGCGGGAACGGCCAGGCGATTTCGCGCCAGCCCGCCGATTCCGCCGCCGGCGCCAGCCGATAGGCCCCGACGCCGGACACACCGAGCGCGATGGCCACGGCCGCAATCGCCGCCCCGCGCCGCATCGTCAGTTCCTCGGCAGGCCGGCGGCCGCGCGCGCCGGTCCGGTCAGTTCGAGGATATGCAGGCCGGTGTTGGCGCGGTCGACGATGTAGATGTAGCCGCGATCATCGGTCTCGACATTGTTGGTCTGGATCGCGACCTTGCAACGCTCGCCGCCCTCGACGGGAATGCAGCGTTTGTCGGTGGCTTGCGTGATCGCCGGGATGAAATAGCCGACCTCCTTCGGATGATAGGGATCGCGGATGTCGAGCGCCCGCACGCCCGCATTGAAGAAGGCGATGAAGGCCATCTTCTTGTAATAGACCGGCGCCATGCTCTCGTTCGAGGAGTGCGAGCCGAAGCGGCCGCCGCGCTGGCAGAACTGTCCACCCGCCTCCGGCACGGTGTAGCTCGAGATCATCATCGGCCGCGTCTCGGTGGTGACGTCGGCGAACCACACCATCTGCCGCGCCTCGCCGCATTCGTTCAGAATCGCCTCGTCGACGATCATGACGATGTCGCGGGTCTTGCCGTCCTTGTCCTCGGCGAATTCGGCGACCGGCATGTCGAGCATCGGGAACGTCGTATGCGCGCCGTTGAAGGCGGACATCGGCATGCGCGAAATCTCGGGATAGCGCAGATTGTCCGGCGTCGGCTCCTTCGGCCCGTTCAGCAACTTGTCGCGATCGACGATCTGCAAAATGCCGCCCTTGTTGGTGCCGTAGCCGAAGAACACGCGATTGCCGTCGGGCCCGGTCGAGATCGGCCCGTGCAATTCGGTCGGTACGGCGCCGGTCGAGCCGGGCTCCTGGCCGGGCAGGCCAAAGTCGCGGATCTTCTGCGGATGCGCGGGATCGCTGAGGTCGTACACCTGCGTCATGCGCCGCGTGCGCCAGTCCGGCGCGCCGGAGACGAGAAAGGCGATGCCGGTGTCGCACTCCCACCAGCTCTTGTGGGTGTCCTTCAGCCCGCCGATGCGGGTAACGAGCACGGGATTTGCGGGATCGGCGACGTTCCAGATCTCATGCGCCTCGCTGCCAAAGGTGCGGAGCATGTAGACCGCATTGGGATCGCCCTTCGGCAGCGACTTGCCGTCGCAAACCCTTACCATCTGCGCGCCGCCGGATTCGTACTTGCCGTCCTGTCCCGGCAGATGCCGCAGATATTTTGGACGCGCGGGATCGGTGACGTCGACGATGGACGTTCCGTTCGGTTCGGCCTGCCCCGTCATCGGGTTGACGGGCGCGGGCACGTCGTCGGTGCCGCCGTGATGGCCGATATAGGCGATCCAGCGATCGCCCTGGTGATGGATGGTCGGCTGGTACGCACTGCGCGCCTGCAGGTCGTTGGTGCCGACCAGCTTCATATTGGACGCTTCCGGCGGCGCGCCGATGGTCTGCTTCTGTTGTGCCTGGGCCGTGGTGCTGCAGGCGAAAAGGACAAGGCCTACAGCGAGTGAGAAGCAACGGAACATCAAAGCTCTCCCGGAACCAATCTGCGTTGGCTGAGCTTCAAGGCTAGCACAGCCATTTCCGGGCGCCAAAGACACCATCTTGACATGCAACCATTTGGTTGCATATTATCGCCGCCATGGATGAGGTCTTCAAAGCGCTCGCCGATGCGTCACGACGGTCGCTGCTGGACAGGCTTCACGCCAGGAACGGCCAGACGCTGAACGAACTCTGCGAGGGCCTCGCGATGACGCGCCAGGCCGTGACCAAGCACCTTGTCATTCTCGAAGAGGCCAACCTGGTCACGACCATCAGGCATGGCCGCGAGAAGCTGCATTACCTCAATCCGGTGCCGATCCATCAGATCGGCGAACGCTGGATCAGGAAATTCGAGCGCGGCAAGCTCGCCGCGCTCAGCGAGTTGAAACGTCAGTTGGAGAAGCGCGATGAGTAAGCCCCAATTCGTCTACGTGAGCTATATCGAGACCACGCCGGAGAAGCTGTGGGAGGCGCTGACGTCGAGCGAGTTCACCAGGCAATACTGGTTCGGCGCCGAGGTCAGGTCGGACTGGAAGGTCGGCTCACCCTTCGCGCTCACGCTCGACGGCGAGGTCACCGATTCCGGCGAGATTCTGGAGGCCGATCCGCCGCGCCGCCTGTCCTACAGCTTCAAGCACCAGAAGTTCGAAGAGCTGCGCGGCGAGCCGATATCGCGCGTCGTCTTCACGATCGAACCGTTCGGCTCGCTCGTGCGTTTGACCGTGTTGCATGACGGCTTCGTCGAGGGTGGCAAACATCTCGGCGCCGTCTCCAACGGCTGGCCGGCGATCCTGTCCCAGCTCAAGAGCCTGCTCGAGACCGGCAAGCTGCTCGGCATTCCCCGCGCCGCGCTCAACAAGGGATTCGACGCAAAATGAACCTCGATCAGTTCAAACCGCTGACGGTCTACACCATCTACATCGTCTCCACGCCGGAGAAGGTGTGGGAAGCGCTGACCTCGGCCGAGTTCAGCAAGAAGTACTTTTCCGGCTTTGCGGTGGAGATGGAACGGAGGCTCGGCGGCAGTTTCACCGTGCGCGCGCCTGACGGTTCCGAGCACATCTCCGGTGAAGTCTTCGAATACGATCCGCCGAAGAAGCTGACGGTGACGTGGAACGTCAACTGGCCCGACCTCGTCGCAAAGCTCGGCACCACGCTCGTCACCTACGAGATCGAGCAAGCCGGCGAGGCCGTCCGCCTCACCATGAGCGAACGTCACGACCGCCCGCTCAGCGACGACATCCTCTCCGGCGGCCGCACCGGCTGGCCCGCGATCCTGTCGGGACTGAAGAGTTTGCTGGAAACCGGCAAGGCGCCGCAGATCAAAATGACACCGCCAGCGCAGATGCTGGCGGCGTTGAAGGCGATGGGGATCAAGACGCCGTAGCAGCCGAAATCGGCGCTGTTATCGCTTCTTCTTCACCGGTGGTTGAATCTCGTCGATCTTGCGACGGCAATCCCCTTCCGAGTCGTGCGGGCCCGAGACGAAGGTCCCGCTGACCTTGATCGCGTACCAGCCTGACTCCACGCCGAGCCGGAGCGCTTCGTCTGTCTTGACGTGCCGTGGGGAGAGAGTTTGCATCATGTGCTTTCGGTTGACGTTCGATCTCGTATCGAACCGCTGTGGAATTTTTCAGGCGTCCGCGGCACGCCTGCTGCGTCCGGCTCGCCCGCGGGAAGTGGCAATAAGCGCGACGATCGCCGTTACGACGTCGCGATGAGAAGGCTCCGCCGGTGCGAAGAATGAGTCGTTTCAAGTCGCGCGCGGATCGTCGTGACGCAGCGTGTGCGCAGAGACGACCGCTCTTTCCGACATTGGCGCACCGTGCGCGCAATCGCCGCAATTAGCTATCGTTTTCTCGCCCGCGCCGCGCTTTTGAAGCGCCAAATGCCGCTCTCGATCGAATAAGGCCGTGAATGCCTTGTGTTCGATCGCTTCGTAGCCATGTTGGGAGCTTAGCCAAGAGAAAGAAGTTCGTATGAAGCTCCGCGTCGGGTTCGAGATGCTGTACGAGTTCCCGCAGCCGACGCCTATGATCATGGTGTTGGGCACGCACTTCACGCGCGCCTCGGATATCGTCGTGCCCGACCTGCTGACCACCCGACCTTCGGTGGCGATCAATCCCTATCGCGACCTCTTCGGCAATTGGTGCAGCCGCATCGTTGCGCCGGCCGGCACCTTCCGTCTTGCCGGCGATGGCGTCGTTCGCGACAGCGGCCTGCCCGACCCGGTGTTTCCGAACGCGTTTCAGCACGCCGTCGAAGCACTGCCGGCCGACACGCTCGTCTATCTGCTCGGCAGTCGCTACTGCGAGACCGATCGCCTGTCGGATATCGCATGGAAGTTGTTCGAACAGACGCCGCCGGGCTGGGCGCGGGTCCAGGCCATCTGCGATTTTGTTCATCGCCACATCACGTTCGGCCATGAGCACGCGCGTGCGACCAAGACAGCCCGGGAAGCCTACGACGAAGGCAAGGGCGTGTGCCGTGACTATGCCCATCTCGCCATCGCGTTCTGCCGCAGCATGAACATTCCGGCGCGCTACTGTACCGGCTACCTCAGCGACATCGGCACCCCACAACCGTGGCCTGCTGGAGATTTCGCCGCCTGGTTCGAGGCTTTCGTCGGTGGAAGCTGGCACATGTTCGATCCGCGCAACAATACGCCGCGGATCGGCCGCGTGCTGATTGCGCAGGGGCGCGATGCCGCAGACGTCCCGATCGTCCAGACCTTCGGTCCGAATACCCTGCTCAATTTCAAGGTATGGACCGACGAGGTTGCCTGATGACAGACAGCACCCCAGCGCTCACCGTCGATGAATTTGCGTCCTTGGCCCTGGTCGGCAAGGGTCAAGACGACATTCCGCACGCGCACGGCGAACGTCTGGCCAATTTGGGTTATGCGATCAGGCGGCTCGGCGAACTCGAGCTGACCTCATCCGGCGCTCGCCGCCTGGCAACGGGCGAATAGCTCGCTTCCGTTGCGTCCGGCTTCCCCTTTACGTCACCGGCACCACCAACCGCCGGTAAAGGTGCCATGTCGCATGTCCGAGCACGGGCAGCGTCACGACCAGTCCGAGAAAGTACGGCAGCGCCGAGACGATCAGCAGCATCACGATCACCGCGGCCCACGAGATCATCGGCAGCGGGCTGGTCACCACCGCGCGTACGCTCGTCACCATGGCGGTGACGAAATCGACCTCGCGGTCGAGCAGCAGCGGAAACGACACCACCGTCAGCGAGAACAAGATCAGCGACAGCGCGGCACCGACCGCGTTGCCGATGACGAGGAACAGCAGGCCCTCGTTCGTCGTCAGCACCACCGTCATGAATTCCTGCAAGCTCGAGAACGAGGCGTGCAGGCCGAGCAGCAGCGCGATGAGCAGCCGCACCTGGTACATCCAGATCACGAACACGAACAGCGTGACGAAGGCCATCCAGCCGATCTCGCTGCGCGCGCGTATCGCCGACCAGATCGCACCGAAGGAGACCGGCTCGCCGCGCTCGCGGCGGCGGCTGACCTCGTACAGACCGATCGCCACGAACGGCCCGATCAGCGCAAAGCCGGCCGCAAGAGGATAGACGAGATAGACCATGCCGAAGGCCGTGAGGCAGAGCACGATGGCGATGCCGCCGCCTGCGTAGAGCGCGCCGAAGCAGAGCCCGTAGAGCGGCTGCGCCTGGAAATCGCGCAAACCCTCGACCAGCGCCTCGGCGATGTCGGTCGCCACCACGGGACGCACCACCGGATCGACTTTGCCCGAGATCGACATGCGGCTCCTCTCCTCGTCACCGGCACGATCTCCGTCGCGCGCGATCCCGATATTAGCGCCCTCGCGACCTGCGCGCACGCGCGCGTTGATTGCGGGATGACGGTATCCCGGGAGGCCCGACACCAGCCCGACAGAGCCTCGCGGGCGAACCTTCCGGGGACTCATCCGTGATGTGCGCGCCCGAAATTTTCCGCGCGAGGGCTTTTTCGGCGCGATGCCTATGGACTGAGCGGAGGGTGGTGCCGCAGATTGCATCTTCGAACCAGCACGCGCGACGACCAAATTGGACCGCCCGACCGATGAGCTTGCGTACCCGGCTACTGATACTCGTCATTGCGGCCATGCTGGTGCCGGCCATCCTTGTCGGGCTGCGCTTCGTGCAAAATCGCAGCAGCGAAATCAACGCGGCCCTGGCCAATCTGACCGCAACAGCCGACGACATTGCAAGCGACCTGGACGAGAAGATCCAGGGCACCGCGCAGCTTCACTATGGTCTCGCCCGTGCACGCGACCTCGACACGCGCGACAAGGCGGCGTGTTCGGCATTCCTGTCGGAGGTGCGCGAGGAATACCCACAGTTCACCGGGATATTGACCATCGATCCCGACGGTAGCCTGTTCTGCGATTCGCTGCGGACCAACCGCACCCTCGACCTCCGGGATCGCGCCTATTTCAAGCAGGCCCTGGTGTCGCGCGGCGTCGCGCTCGAGCCGGTATTCGGCCGGCTGACCGGACTATCGGTGCTCCAGATCGCCTATCCGGTGCGATCGGAGACGGGCGCCCTGAAGCTGATCCTGCTCGCCTCCTTCAACCTGCGCAAATTCGCGGAGTTTCACGACAAGCGGCTGCTCGGCCAGAAGGAGATCCTGCTCCTCGACAGCAAGGGAACGGTTCTGGTCGCCCCCTCCCGCGGAGGATGGACCGAGCCGGTCGGCACGTCGATCGCGGGATCCGATCTGCTCCGCTTCGCTGCAACGCCGGACCGGAAGGCGTATCAGGAGGTGACCGATCGCGACGGCCGGACGCAGGTCTGGGCTGTCGCCGCGCGCTCGCCTTCGACCCGCGATGCCGGCCTCTACATCATGGTCGGACGGTCCAAGGACGGACTGGTCGCCGCGGCGAATCGCCGGCTCTACGAGGATGTGGCGATACTCGCGGTGGCCTCGCTGCTGCTGCTCGCGGCCGTCTGGATCCTTGCGACCGTGAGCGTCGGGCGCCAGGTCGGACGTCTCGCCACCATGGCGAAGAAACTTGGGCTCGGAGATCTCAGCGCGCGAATTCCGCCTCCCCACCCGGGCGGCGAGCTGGGCGGATTGATGACCCTGCTCAACGACACCGCCGAGTCGCTCGAGCAGCAACGCGCCGCCATCGCCGACCTCAGCCACAAGCTCAGCCAATCCCAGAAGATGGAAGCCATGGGCCAGCTCACCGGCGGCGTGGCGCACGATTTCAACAACCTCTTGACCGTCATTCTCGGCAACTCCGAGCATCTTGCCGACAGGCTGGCCGGCAACAAGGAATTGCACCGGATCGCCAACGACATCGCGACCGCCGCCGAGCGCGGCTCCGACCTGACGCGGAGCCTGCTCGCCTTCGCGCGCAAGCAGCCCCTGAGGCCGCGAGACATCGACATCGCCGCGAAGATTCACGAGATGGAGCAGCTGTTGCGCCGGCCCCTGGGCGAGCACATCGAATGCACCTTCGCGCTCGAACCGGATGTGTGGCTGACCAGCGTCGATCCCGGCGAGCTGACAACTGCGCTGCTCAATCTCGTGCTCAACGCGCGCGACGTCATGCCGCTCGGCGGCAAGCTGACGATCGAGGCGCGCAACACCTCGCTCAGTGAATCCGACCTGGACGTCAATGGCGAGCCGCGGCCGGGCGACTACGTCATGGTGGCCGTGACCGACACCGGCAGCGGCATGACCGCCGAGGTGGCGAGCCGGGCGTTCGAGCCGTTCTTCACCACCAAGGAGGTCGGCAAGGGCACCGGTCTCGGCCTGAGCATGGTCTACGGCTTTGTGCGGCAATCCGGCGGCGTTGTGCAGATGCAGTCCGAACCGGGACAAGGCAGCGTCGTCAGGCTGTTCTTTCCCCGCCTTGCGACGCCACCAAACGAGCAGCCGTCACCCGCGGAACGGATCGTCGCCCCCGACGGAAGCGAGACCATTCTTGTCGTCGAGGACGACGACATGGTTCGGGCCTATGTCGAGAGCGAGCTGAAGACGCTCGGCTATCGCGTCATCGCGGCGTCGAACGGTCCCGCGGCTCTCGAATTGTTGCGCCGCCCCGGCGACGTCGACCTGCTGCTCACCGACGTCGTGATGCCCGGCGGCATGTTCGGGCCGGAGCTTGCCAGGCAAGCGACCGGCTTGCGGCCCGGGCTCAAGGTGCTCTTCACCTCGGGCTACACCCAAAATCCCGTCAAGACGCCCGACGGGGTCGGCGACGCCCGCATCCTGACAAAGCCGTTCCGGCGGAAGGATCTTGCCGCGATGCTGCGGTCCGCCCTGTCGGCGCCGCCGCGCTGAAATCAGGAAGAGAACGCCAGCCGGAGCGCCACGCCGAGATTGGCCGCGAACAGAGCCGCGTCGATGACGAAGATCCTGAGCATCGGACCTTTCAGCACGGGCCAGTAGGCCACCCCGACGCGCCCTCCGCGCATCAGGACCGGAAGGTTATAGGCGAACTGGCTGAAGTGGCAGGCGGCAAAGAACAGGAACAGCGCGAGCTGGGCCTCGATCGGCTGGAAGAAAGCCGGACGAGCGGCCAGAAGGTAGAACGACAAAAGCCCGATCGGCAGATTCATCCCGCCCAGGAACGCCACGCTGGCCGCCAGGGTCGGCGCGATCGGATTGCTGCGCTCTTCACGCGGCAAGAGGATCTTCAGCGTGTTGCCCTGGGCGACGCTGAACTGGATGAACGCGCCGCCGAACCAGAGTGTGTTGAGGAGCAGGACGAAATCCGAAAGGTGCATGATCATTTTCCGTAGAAGGCTTCGCTGCACACCACGCGGCCCGCATCGTCGAAATCCATGAACTCGCTGGCGCGCGTGTCGCCGAGCTGCCACCACACCGTCAGGCGCGCGATCGCCTCGTCCCAGCTCCAACTCAGGATCTTCAGGTCGGCGCTTTCGATGTGGCCATAAGCCTCGCGCCAATAAGCGCGGATGTTCTCGGCGCCGGTGACGACCGGAGAACCGGTTAGCGATAGTGCCAGAGGGCTGCGCATCTGCGCATCGTCGGCGAAATGCGCGACGACCGCGTCGATATCGACCCGGCACCAGCTCGCACACCATGCCGCGACGAAGCGCTCGGCGGCTGCGCGATCGATTGTCCGTCCGCTCATGGCGGAGCCCTCCCCTGGCTCGTTGCCGGGAAAGTGGCAAAGCTCACACCTCATGTCAACCATGTTGACTTCAGAAATCGTCAGTTGTTGTCGGCGATCGCCCCCATGACGGCCATCCATGCCGCCGCACCCGACGCCCCGGCACGGTCGAACGCTTCGCGCAGGACCTTGCGCTCGTGATCCGATGCCTTTTGCTCGATGCGTCGCCCGGCCTCCGTCAGGCGCAACAGCTTGGAGCGATGCTGCTCGGGTGCCCGCTTCGACGTCAGGAGCTTGCGCTCCAGCAGCAGGTTGAGCGGCCGGTTCAGGGCCTGCTTGGAGATGCCGAGGATCTCGATCAGCGAGCCGATAGCGATATCGGGACGGCGCGCCACCACGTAGAGGATGCGGTGGTGTGGACGCGACAGGCCCTGCTTCGCAAGATATTCGTCGGCCTCCAGCGTCATCCCGCGCCAGCCGTAATACATCAGCTCCAGCGCCGCATCGAGATCGTGCAGCTTCGGAAGTGAGGCGCGGTGAAGCCCCGCAGCTTGAGACGACTTTGCCATTGTCTGAAAGAGCCTAACCCCGCGCCCGCAGCTCGCGCCGCAGCACCTTGCCCGTCGCCGTCATCGGCAGTGTCTCCGCGAACTCGACGAAGCGCGGATATTCGTGGGCGGCGAGTTGCACTTTCACGAACTCCTGGATCTCGCGCGCGAGCGTGTCGCTTGCCGCGAAGCCGGGACGCAGCACGATCCAGGCCTTGATCGATTCGGTGCGGATCGGATCGGGGATGCCGACCACCGCCGCCATCGCCACCGACGGATGCTTCATCAGCGTGTGCTCGATCTCGGACGGGCCGACGCGATAGCCGGCGGTGGTGATGACGTCGTCCTCGCGGCTGGCATACCAGAAATAGCCGTCCTCATCCCGGGTACCGAGATCGCCGGTCAGCAGGAATTCACCGGCATATTTCTTTGCCGTCGCGTCCGGATTACGCCAGTATTCGAGCATCGTGCACGGGCATGGCTGGCGCACGCCGATGATGCCGCGCTGCCCCGTGGGCAGTTCCTCGCCCTTGTCGTTGACGATGCGGACGTCGAAGCCCGGCGTCGCCTTGCCCATCGAACCCGGGCGGATCGGAAACAGGTTGGAGTTGCTGCCGATCACGAGGTTGCACTCGGTCTGGCCGAACACCTCGTGCGCATCGATGCCGAACGTCTCGCGCACCCAGCCGAGCAGCTCGCCGCCGAGAGATTCACCGCCGGTGAAAATGCTGCGCAGCTTGACGCCCGGATGCTTCACGCCGGCCTGCCGCATCAGCTTCAGCGCGGTGGGCGGCAGGAAGACGTTGCGGACACCGAGGTCGGCCATCATCTGCATCGCCGCCTGCGGCTCGAACTTTCGCGCGCGGTGACCGACCAGGGGGATGCCGTGATACCAGAACGCGAACAGGCCGTTGACGAGGCCGCCGATCCACGCCCAGTCCGCCGGCGTCCACATCAGATCGCCGGGGCGCGGCAGGAAGTTGTGACACATCTCGACATTCGGCAAGTGGCCGAGCACGACGCGATGCGCATGCAGCGCGCCCTTTGGATTGCCCGTCGTGCCTGACGTGTAGATGATCAGGGCGGGGTCATCGGCGGAGGTGTCGACGGTCGCAAAGTCCTCGGACGCGGTTTCGATCGCCGACCAGAACGGTTTTGCGCCGGCGTGGACCGCGCCGCTCGTGACATAGATGTCCTGCAGATAGGGCAGCCGATCGCGGACCTTCGTGAGCTTCTCCCAGCCCGCCTCATCAGTGATGATGGCTCTTGCTTGCGAATTCGACAGGCGGAATTCCAGCGCGTCCTCGCCGAACAGCGCGAACAGCGGGATCGAGATCAGCCCGGAGCGGAACGCGGCCATATGCGCGATCGGCAGCTCCAGCGACTGCGACAGGAACACCGCGACGCGGTCGCCGCGCACAAGCCCATCGGCCTTCAGCACATTGGCGAAGCGGCGCGACATCTCCGCGACCTCGTCGAAGGAGGTGCGCGTGGTCGCGCCGTCCTCGTCGACATAGACCAGCGCGAGGCGGCCCGTGCCGTCGGCATGGCGGTCGCAGCACGCTTCCGCCATGTTGAAGCGCGCCGGGACGTCCCAGCGGAAGTTACGATAGAGCTCGTCGTAGGTTGCGGCTTCGGTCAGCATGGTCGTTTCCCGGCAGCGTCGTCACAGCCGGGCGTGTCCCGGCCATCCACGTTCTTGTTTCGACCTGAGTTTAAGCGCGTGGGAGCCCGGGACAAGCCCGGGCATGACGATGCGGAGGCATCCCCTAACGGCGCACCGTCTGGAAGAATTTCCTGACGTCGCCAACATACAGCTCCGGCTGCTCGAATGCGGCGAAATGCCCGCCCTTCCCCAACTCGCTCCAGTGCGTGATGTTAGGAAAGTTCGGCTCCATCCAGCGCCTGACCGGCGTGATGATCTCCTTGGGGAACACAGCGACGCCGGTCGACACGTTGACCTTGGGCGTGGTGCGGCGCTTGCCAAAACTCTCCCAGTAGAGCCGCGCGGAGGAGGTCGCCGTCTCCGTCGCCCAATAGAGCATGACGTTGTCGAGCAGCTCGTCCTTGTCAAAAATGTTTTCGGGATCGCCGTCGCAATCGGTCCAGGCCCAGAATTTTTCCAAAATCCAGGCCGCCTGCCCGCTCGGCGAATCCGTCAGGCCATAGCCGAGCGTCTGCGGCCGCGTCGATTGCTGCTTGGAATAACCGGAATCGAGATCGACATAATGCTTCAGGCCGGCGAGCGCGCGCTTCTCTTCCGCCGTCGGCTCGCCCTCGACCTTCGGCGCCGCGTTGAAAGCGAGCGTGATGTGGATGCCGGCGCAATGCCCGGCGTCCTGTGCGCCCAGCGACGTCGTCACCGCCGAGCCCCAGTCGCCGCCCTGCGCGCCGTAACGCGCGTAACCGAGCCGATCCATCAGCTTCGCCCAGGTCGCGGCGATGCGGTCGACGCCCCAGCCGGTGGTCCTTGGCTTGGTGGAGAAGCCAAAGCCCGGCAGCGACGGGCAGATCACGTGAAACGCATCCGCGGGATTACCGCCATGCGCGGCAGGATCGACCAGCGGCCCGATCACCTTCTGGAATTCCACGATCGAGCCGGGCCAGCCGTGGGTGATGATCAGCGGCAGCGCCGACGGCTCCTTCGAGCGCGCATGCAGGAAGTGGATATCGAGCCCGTCGATCTCGGTGGTGAACTGGTCGAAGCGGTTGAGCTTTGCCTCGCGGGCGCGCCAGTCATAGCTGTTGGCCCAGTAGGCGCAGATCTCCTGGATCCATTTCAGCGGCGCGCCCTGGCTCCAGTCGTCGACCAGCTCCGCCTCCGGCCAGCGCGTGCGGGCGAGGCGGGATTTGAGGTCGGTGAGAATGTCGTCGCTGATGGCGATGCGAAACGGTTTGATGGCGCCGGTCATCGGTTGCCCCCGATTTGTCTATCGGGAGAGAGTAGACCGAACTGACGCGGCATCAAAGGTGCACCTTCTCCCCTTGCGGGAGAAGGTGGCGCGAAGCGCCGGATGAGGGGTATCTATCCACGTGAACTACTGTGAGAGATTCACCCGCGGAGAGAACCCCTTGTAAGTCGAAGCGCCGCAGGTCTGCTATTGTAGACGTTGCGGTGACGGACGGGAGCCCGCAAACCCCCAGGTCGTTGCAGGCCGTGGGTGAGAGAGGTGCCCCGTCCGTTAGTCCATTGAACCCGAACAGTCGCCTGGGCCGCAAAGTGCGAAGCCCGATTAGGCAAGGAAGGGTGACCATGGATATCATCGCGGTTGGTATCGACG
>NZ_JBFUGY010000029.1:0-112025 GCF_056402655.1 Bradyrhizobium sp. P3_C3
AACGTCAACGATACGACACCTGCGGACGCTTTGATCCGGGGCGATGAAACTGCGGTGTGGGCCGATGCGGCTTACGACACCCATGCCCGACGGGCCCGGCTGAAGGCGGAGGGCAAGAAACCCCGCATCGCTCGTCGGCCCAACAGACATCACCCGGAACTGCCGCCCAGGCTCAAACGCTACAACCTCCTCATCGCGCGCCGCCGAGCCCAGGTCGAGACCACCTTCGCTACTCTCAAACGCCGCATGCGGCTGACCTGCATTCGCTACGTCGGTCTGATCAAGGCGACCGGGCAAGTCGTGCTCGCCTCGATCGCCTTCAACATGAGGCGGTGGGCCACGATCGCCGCGTGAGTCGCCCTCCGAGGGCGACAACTACAGATCTTGGCAGGCAATTGCCGGGACCAGGGCATTCGCTCCTGACGTCTTCAGCCTCAAGAGCCCATAACGCAACAGGCCCACAAGGGGAGAAGGAAGAGCAAAGCTACACCGGTATCCTCACGCTCGCCCTTAATCCCCCCATCGGGCTGTCGCCGAGGGTGATGTCGCCGCCATGCGAGCGCGCGATGTCGCGGGCGATGGCTAGCCCCAAGCCGGTGCCGCCTTCGTCCTGGTTGCGGGCGTTGTCGAGCCGCAGGAACGGCTTGAACACCTCTTCGCGCAAGTGCGCGGGAATGCCGGGGCCGTCGTCCTCCACCGTGACGGTCAAATAACGGTGATCGCGCTGGCCGTTGATGGCGATGCTCTTGCCGTAGCGCGCCGCGTTGGTGACGAGGTTGGCGAGGCAGCGCTTGAACGAGGCCGGCTTCACGGTCACCACGGGCAGGCCGTGGAACGCGACGGTCGCGGTGTGGCCGTGGCGCTCGGCGTCGCTGCGCAGCTCCTCGAGCGCCTGCGCCATGTCGGTCGGCTGCGACTGCTCGCCGGAATCGCCGCGGGCAAACGCAAGGTAGTCCTCCAGCATCATCGACATCTCGTCGACGTCCTTGCGCATGCCCTCGAGCTCTGGGTTGTCGCCAATCAGCGCCAGCTCGAGCTTGAACCGGGTCAGGATGGTGCGCAGATCGTGACTGACGCCGGCAAGCATCGCGGTGCGCTGCTCCATCGTGCGCTCGATGCGTGACTTCATCTCGAGGAAGGCGACCGCCGCGCGCCGTACCTCGCGCGCGCCGCGCGGCCTGAAGTTCGGCGCCTCGCGGCCCTTGCCGAAACTTTCGGCGGCGTCTGCCAGCCGCAGGATCGGCTTGATCTGGTTGCGCAGGAACAGCACCGCGACGATCAGGAGGATCGAGGACGTGCCGACCATCCAGAACAGGAATATCTCCGAGTTCGAGGCATAGGCGGCGCTGCGCTGCGCGAACACGCGCATCACGGCATCGTCGAGCTGGATGCGGATCTCGACGAGGTTGGAGCGGCCGACGGTGTCGATCCAGAACGAGCGTCCGATCTGGCGACCGAGCTGCACCGACAGCGTCTGGTCGAGCAGCGAGAAGAACGGTTTTGGGCCCGGCGGCGGCATGTCGCCGGCGGGGAGGAAGTCGACGACGAGGCCGAGGCGCTGCTGGGCGATGCGGCGGATCTCGTTGCGGTCCTTGTCCTGCGGATAGCCCTTGTAGACGTCGATCAGCGCGGCGATGTCCTGCACGACAGCAGCCGACAGGCGGCGCGTCACCGTGTTCCAGTGCCGCTCCATGAACACGAAGGCGACGACCGATTGCAGGATCACCATCGGTACGATCATGATGAGGAGCGCGCGCGCATAGAGGCCGGTCGGCATCCAGCCCTTGAACGCGTTGCCCATCCAGCCATTGGCGGCAGAGACGCGGCCGGCGGCGCTCTTCAACAGCGTCAGGCCGGTATCGATCGTGCTCATCGGTCGCGCTTCACTGCTTTATGGCGAGGCCACCAGGCGGTAGCCGATCCCGCGCACCGCCTGGAGGAACAGCGGATTGGCGGGGTCGGTCTCGATCTTGCGCCTGAGGCGGTTGATCTGCACGTCGACGGCGCGCTCGTTGACGCTGCCATTGCCGGTGAGCGCGCTGCGCGGCACGGTCTCGCCCGGCGTTTCCGAGAGAATCCGCAACATCTCGCGTTCGCGGTCGGTGAGGTGAATGACTTCCTCGCCCTGGCGCAGCTCGCCGCGATCGAGATGGTAGACGTAAGGGCCGAACGCGATCTTCTCCACCGCGGCGGTTTGCGGCGGCGGTGCGGCGCGCTTGAKGATGTTGTTGATGCGCAGCGCAAGCTCGCGCGGCTCGAACGGTTTTGCCACGTAATCGTCGGCCCCGATCTGCAGGCCCTCGATGCGGGCTTCGGCCTCGTGCCGCGCCGTCAGCATCACGATCGGCACCGAGGATGAGGTCCGGATGAAGCGGGCGAGATCGAAGCCGGTCTCGCCGGGCATCATGACGTCGAGGATCAGGAGATCGAAATGCAGGCCCATGAGCTTCGAGCGTGCATCGCCGGCGCTTGCGGCGGTGGTGACGCGATAGCCTTCGCTGGCGAGGAAGCGCGACAAGAGATCGCGGATGCGGCGGTCGTCGTCGACCAGCAGCAGATGCGGCGCATCGTCGGCCGGTTCTACCGGCGGGCGGGCGAGCGTGGCAGCGAACGGCACGTTCACTCCTTTCCGTCCTGATTGACGTTGGCGAAGATCGTCTCCAGCACCTTGTCCGGATCGTCGCGGTCGATCATCGCGCGCAGGAAACGCTTGACGGTATCGGCATCCTGCGGCGCCAGCTCGGCGAGCGCCTTGGTGATCCGCGTGGTCTGGAGTCCGGCGAGCTTCTGCACCAGCGCCTCGCCCTTCGGCGTCGCGTAGAGCAGGCGCTGGCGGCGGTCATTGTCGCCGGTCTTCTGCACGATATAGCCCTCGTCCAGGAGCTGCTTGAGCACGCGGCCGAGCGACTGTTTTGTGATGCGCAGGACATCGAGCAGATCGGCGACCTTGAGGCCGGGATAGCGATAGACGAAATGCATGACCCGGTGGTGGGCCCGGCCGAAGCCGAAAGCCTCCAGCTCCTGGTCGGGATCGCCGACGAAATCACGATAGGCGAAGAACAGCAGTTCGATGATATCCCAGCGCAAATTGCCTCCATCGCCTGCGGCCGGCCGCGGCTCGGCTGCGTCTTGAGAGGGAGTTGCGAAATTTATGTCAGGCATATTGACGTATCTTGGGTTCAATGTTACAAAACGATTAGCCCGCACGAAATTTTAGATCGCTTCGCGTCGGGTGGCAGTTCTAGGAGCGGCCGGAGAGAGCCGGACAGGCGGCGACGGCCGAAGCAGATCTACCGTGCGATTGTCGAGCGGCATTTCGGCAAAACATACTGGACTTCCGCCTTCCGCAAAAGCATGTCCTCGGCGACATGCTGGCCACGGAAACCGGCCGTAACAAGGCTGGCGGCGGTCCAGCCACAACCTAATCAAGCCAGCCGGGCTCAAACAGGGCAGGCGGGCGCCAGAACAGCGCCGCTACCGGCAGCGGGAGGCAAGGACATGAGTATGAAATTCGACATCCAGCCCGCATCCAATCCGACATCCGAGAAGGACCGCGTCGCCAAGCTGGTGGATCCCGGCTTCGGGCGGGTCTTCACCGATCACATGGCGATCGTCCGCTACAACCAGGCCAAGGGCGGCTGGTACGAAGCGCGCATCGAGGCGCGCGCCAACTTCCAGCTCGATCCGGCCGGCGCGGTCCTGCACTACGCGCAGGAAATCTTCGAAGGCCTCAAGGCCTACAAGCGTGACGACGGCGGTGTGAACCTGTTCCGCCCCGACGCCAATGCGCGCCGCTTCAAGGATTCCGCCKACCGCATGGCGATGGCGCAGCTGCCCGAGGACGTCTTCATCGAGGCGGTCGAGCAGGTCGTGCGCATCGATCGCGCCTGGATGCCGGGCGGCGAGGGCAGCCTCTATCTGCGCCCCTTCATGATCGCGAGCGAGACCTTCCTCGGCGTCAAGCCGTCGTCCGAATACATCTTCGCGGTGATCGCTTCACCGGTTGGCTCCTATTTCAAGGGCGGACCTGCGCCGGTCTCGATCTGGGTCTCGGAGAACTACACCCGCGCCGCGATCGGCGGCACCGGCGCCGTCAAGTGCGGCGGCAATTACGCGGCGAGCCTGCGTGCGCAGGCCGAAGCGATCCAGCACGGTTGCGATCAGGTCGTCTTCCTCGACGCGGTCGAGCGCCGCTACATCGAGGAGCTCGGCGGCATGAACGTCTTCTTCGTGTTCGAGGACGGCTCGCTCTCGACGCCGCCGCTCGGCACGATCCTGCCCGGCATCACCCGCGACTCCATCATCGCGCTCGCGAAGGATGCCGGCAAGACGGTGCGCGAGGAGCCGTACTCG
Organism: Bradyrhizobium sp. P3_C3; assembly: GCF_056402655.1. Taxonomy (NCBI): domain Bacteria; kingdom Pseudomonadati; phylum Pseudomonadota; class Alphaproteobacteria; order Hyphomicrobiales; family Nitrobacteraceae; genus Bradyrhizobium; species Bradyrhizobium sp. P3_C3. Next base: position 4,354 of record NZ_JBFUGY010000029.1, read on the forward strand.
CTCGACCAGTGGCGCAAGGATGCGGCGAGCGGCAAGCTGAAGGAAGCGTTCGCCTGCGGCACCGCTGCCGTGATCTCGCCGATCGGCAAGGTGCGCTCGGTGAGCGGCGATTTCGACATCAGCGGCGGCGCCGCCGGCCCCGTCGCCACGGGCCTGCGCAAGCAGCTCATCGACATCCAGTACGGCCGCACCAACGATCCGCACAACTGGATCCGCAAGGTGTTTTGATCGACGGCGATTACGTTTCCCCTCTCGCACAAGGGAGAGGGGAAACGCGCAACGTTTGTGGCTTGTTGCGCTATGAACGTGCTGCTGCCGACACGCGACAAAGCCAGGAGACATCGAAGCATCCTGGACATCGCGAACATGGCAACAAAACTCTCCCAGCCCATGAAATGGGTCGTTCTCGCCGCAATCACCGGCGTCAGCGTTCTCGGCATCCTGACGATCGGCCCCACGCACGAGGTCGCGGCGCAAGACCGCTCGCCGATCGTCGACGTGCGCACCACCGATCCCGAGATGAACACCGCGATCGCGCGCGCCCGCGGTACGCTTCCCACCTTCTGGGCGTCCTATGACGCGCCAAAGCCGTCAGAGACCGGGCACGCCTTGAAGGTGCGCTTTTCGACCCGCAGGGGCGGGGAGCATATCTGGATCGGCGACGTGAAGAAGCTGCCGAACGCCACCTATTCGGGCCTCTTCGCCAACGAGCCGCGCGATCTGCCGGGCAAGCGGGCCGGCGACGCGGTCAAGTTCAGCGAAGCGGACATTTCAGACTGGATGTTCATGCGTAACGGCAAGATCGTCGGCGGCGAAACCATCAAGCCGACGCTGAAGTCGCTGCCAAAGGCGGATGCGGATGCCCTGCGGGCCCGGATGGAGCAGCCGTAGATTCTCTTCCCCTCTCCCCGCAAGCGGGGCGAGGTAAAGCGAACTTCGGTTGCCGCACCGCGCGTCGGCTGGTAAACGCCGCGCATGGCCGAGAAACCCAAAAAACCCCAGAAACTGAAGGCGCGCCTGCCGCGCGGGCTCGAGGATCGCGATCCCGCCGCGATCCGGGCGACGCGCGAGATGGTCGAGAAGATCCGCGCCGTCTACGAGCTCTACGGGTTCGAGCCCGTGGAAACGCCGGCGATGGAATACACCGATGCGCTCGGCAAGTTCCTGCCCGACCAGGACCGTCCGAACGAGGGCGTGTTCTCGTTCCAGGACGACGACGAGCAGTGGATCAGCTTGCGCTACGATTTGACCGCGCCGCTCGCGCGTTACGTCGGCGAGCGCTACGGGACCGACGGTCTGGTCCTGCCCTACCGCAGCTACCGCGTCGGCTACGTGTTCCGCAACGAGAAGCCCGGCCCCGGCCGCTTCCGCCAGTTCATGCAGTTCGACGCCGACACGGTCGGCTCGGCGACGCCGGCGGCGGATGCCGAGATCTGCATGATGGCCGCGGACACGATGGAGGCGCTCGGCATCGCGCGCGGCTCTTATGTTGTGAAGGTCAACAACCGAAAAGTGCTCGACGGTGTTCTGGAAGCCATCGGGCTCGGCGGTGACGAGAACGCCGCGCGCAGGCTGACTGTGCTGCGCGCGATCGACAAGCTCGACAAGTTTTCCGCCGACGAAGTGCGCAAGCTGCTCGGTCCCGGACGGTGGGATGGCGGCGAAGAAGGCAAGGGCGACTTCACGAAAGGCGCCAACCTGAGCCCGGCGGAGGCTGATGTTGTTCTCGCCATCACCAAGCCGCGCGACGATTGGAAAGACGCGATCGCCGCGGCGGAAACCTACCTCGCCAAGAGCGAGATTGGTCAGGCTGGCGTCAGCGAGCTGGAAGAGATTGCCAAGCTGGTGACAGCGTCGGGTTATGGCGCAGACCGTATCAAGATCGATCCCTCCGTCGTGCGCGGCCTCGAATATTACACCGGCCCCGTCTACGAGGTCGAACTGCTGCTCGAGACCAAGGACGAGAAGGGCCGGCCGGTGCGCTTCGGCTCGGTCGGTGGCGGCGGCCGCTACGACGGCCTCGTCTCGCGCTTCCGCGGCGAGCCGGTGCCGGCGACCGGGTTTTCGATCGGCGTGTCCAGGCTTCAGGCCGCGCTGACGCTGCTCGGCAAGCTCGACACGCGGCCCGAATTCGGCCCCGTCGTCGTCACCGTGTTCGATCGCGACCGCGTTGCGGACTATCAGAAGATGGTGGCGTCCTTGCGCGCTGCCGGCATCCGTGCCGAGCTCTATCTCGGCAATCCCAAGAACATGGGCAACCAGCTCAAATATGCCGACCGCCGCAACTCACCTTGCGTGATCATCCAGGGCTCGGATGAAAAGGCGCGCGGCGAGCTGCAGATCAAGGATCTGATCGAAGGCGCCAAGGCCGCCGCCGCGATCGCCTCCAACCAGGAGTGGCGCGAGAGCCGCCCGGCGCAGTTCTCGTGCAGCGAAGCCGACCTCGTCGCCAAGGTGCGCGAAGTCCTGGGCCGCCATGACGTAAAGTGGGGATAGCCATTCCGGAAGGCCGTCACGCCCGGGCTTGTCCCGGGCATCCACGTCTTGTTTGATGGCGACCGTCAATGGCCGGTGTTCGGCCGCAAGGGAGAGAACGATGCCTGAGATTACCGTCAGCATGGCCGAAGGCCGCACCGACGAGCAGAAGGCCGGCATGATGCGCGACATCACCCAGGCCCTGGTGAAGAATCTCGGCGTCGATGCCGATGCCGTCGTCATCCAGATCAACGAAGCCCCGCTCCGTCACAAGATGAAGGGCGGCAAGACCTTTGTGGAGCGCGCGGCGGCTGCGAAGAAATAGCCAGCGCTATATCGGCAGTCTCCACTGTCGTCCCCGCCTACTGCGCAATTGCGCACGAAAGCGGGGACCCATAACCACAGGCAGTGGTTATTTGGCGAGCTGGTAACTCGGAGTCTTCGCCAAACTACTCCCTGTGGTTATGGGTCCCGGACCAGCGCTCCGCTTCGCTGCGCTTGTCCGGGACGACAGCGGAGTTTGAGGCCCCCATGGACGCACGCGACTTCATCAAGGTCGGCATGAGCGCCGAGCGCACGCTGGTGGTGCCGGCTGAGCGGACGGTCGGGCATTTCGTGCCCGGCATGCCCATGGTCTATGCGACGCCGATGATGATCCTGGAGATGGAGATGACGTCGGGCGATGCGATCCGCGCCGCGCTTCAGCCGGGCTGGGTCACCGTCGGCACCGAAGTCGACATCCGCCACCTCGCAGCCGCTCTCGTCGGTGCGACCGTGCGGACCACCGCGAAGGTGGTCGCGGTCGAGCGCCGCGTCATCCGCTTCGAGGTCGAAGCGTTCGAGGGCACGCGCAGGCTCGGCGAGGGCCGCCATGCGCGCGGGCTCGTGAATGTCGAGACGTTCAACAAGCGGCTCGGGGCGTAGCGGCGAGTGCGAATGTCGTAGGGTGGGCAAAGGCGCGAAGCGCCGTGCCCACCATCTTTTCGGGATCGCGAACGAAGTTGGTGGGCACGCTTCCGCCTTCGCTCGTCGAGCTTCGGCGGACAAGCCGCTTTGCCCACCCTACGACACCTGCTTACTTCGCCAGTTCCTTCGACCGCTTCGTCGCGGCCGCGACCGCGCGGATCATCAGATCGCGCAGGCCCGGCTCGCCCATCAGCACGCCGAGTGCTGCGGCGGTGGTGCCGCCCGGCGAGGTGACGTTCTGGCGAAGCGTGCTGGAGGGAAGCTCCGACTGATGCAGAAGCTCACCAGAGCCCGCGACGGTTTCGCGTGCAAGCTTCGTCGCCAGCGCCTCGGGCAGTCCGGCCTCGACGCCGGCGCGCGCGAGTTCTTCGGCGAGCAGGAACACATAGGCCGGGCCTGAGCCGGACACCGCGGTAACCGCATCCATCAGGCCTTCATCCTCGACCCATTCGACCGAGCCGGTCGCACGCAGCAGCGCGTCAGCCACCGCGCGCTGCGTGGTGCTGACGTTCGTCGCCGCGACGGCGACCGTGATGCCGCGACCGATCGCGGCCGGCGTGTTCGGCATCGCGCGCACCACGGCGCCACCGCAGACCTCTTCGAGCGATGCAATCGTGGTTCCCGCCATGATCGAGACCACCGAGGTCTTGTCGGAGACGAACTGCTTCAGCTTGGCGCCGGCCTCGCGGAACATCTGCGGCTTCACCGCGACGACCAGCGTCTCGACCGTGCCGGCGGCCCTGACATCGGGATTGAGCGCAACGCCGTTGGCGGCAAGCGCGGTGATCTCAGGTGAGATGTGCGGATCGATCACCGCGACGCGACGCGGATCGAGCCCGCCGGAAAGCCATCCGGTCAGCATCGCGCCGCCCATCTTGCCGGCGCCGGCGAGGAGGATGGTGCCGGTGATGTTCTTGAGAGTGCTGCTGTCTGCCACTGTGGTCACCACAAACAAAGCTGTCGTCCCGGCGAAGGCCGGGACCCATAACCACAGGCGGTTCTAGTGGATGGAGGGCGGAGCAACAAGCATCGCGCGATACGGAGAAATCACGCGGTATGGGTCCGGATCTGCGCTCCGCCTGTCCGGGACGATGCTGAGGAGGGGGCGCGCGCCCCTCACCATCTTGGAGAGAGGCCTTACGCCTCTCCGACCGTGTCGAACATCGCCGCGTCCATCGCCTGCGCGGTGGTCTTGCCGGCCCACACCACGAACTGGAACGCGGGAAAGTAGCGCTCGCAAGCGTGGATGGCGCCGGCGAGCATGGCTTCGCATTGCGCGGTCGAGGCGGTGAGCCCGCCCGGCAGCACCAGGGCCTGACGGTGCATGATCATGCCGGTGTTGGTCCACAGGTCGAAATGGCCGACCCACAATTGCTCGTTGACCGCGGCGACCAGCCGTTGCACTTCGCCCCGCCGCGCAACCGGAATCTTCATGTCGAAGGCGCAGGCCAGATGCAGCGCCTCGATCTCACCCATCCAGGTGAAGGAGATCTGATAGTCGGTCCATTGTCCCTTGGAGACAATCGTGAGCTCGTCTTCGCCGGAGCGTTCGAACGGCCAGTTGTTGCTGGCAGCGATGTCCTCGACCACCGCGAGCGGGTGATTTCTGGAATCGATAGTGCCTTCGAGCAGGGACATTCCGTCTCGACCTCTTGCCTTTTTGTTGTCTTTGATACGCACGCGGTCGGCCCGGCGCGCTCCCTCAACTTCGCTGTCGCGATCCCCTCGGATCAGCGCGAGCCTGTCGCGGATCAAGTGATGTGATTTGCGGAATCTGCGCAACTGGCTGCCGAGTCCGTCCACAAGCCAGGACTCGTTCGTCCACAGCTCATCTCCGCCACAATTCTTAACGAATGAGAACAAATCGGAATCGGATTCGCCGATGGCGCGCCAATCGTTAATTCCGCCGGGCGAGGCCACACCCGTCATGGCGACATGGGACCATGCGGTTTTTCATGCGGAACGCGCTTGCTGCGGCCGCCGGGCGGCGTCATATTTCCGGACAGGCCGTTCATCCCGGGCGGCCGATGTTCTCAGGGCGGGGTGAAAGTCCCCACCGGCGGTAAGGGTCGCAAGGCCCAAGCCCGCGAGCGCCTTCCCCCAGGAATCTTCCTGAAAAGGAATTTTGCCGAAGGGAAGGGTCAGCAGATTCGGTGCAACTCCGAAGCCGACGGTTAAAGTCCGGATGAAAGAGAACGGTCGGTGGCAGACGCATCGCAAGGTGCGGCTGCTTGTCGTTCCGTGTGCCCTGATTCTGGTCCTTTGAAGGAAAGCCATGAATCAGATGTTGCAAGACCCCCAAACCGAAACTTCCGAAGTCACCCAACCGCCGGTTCCGCAGGATCCGGCACCCGAGCATCCGCGCTTTGCGAAACCGCAGCGGGTGGCCTTCGTGCAGGCCTGCTGGCACCGCGACGTGGTCGAGGAGGCCCGCATCGCCTTCGTGAAGGAGGCAGCCGCGCGTCACCTCAATCATGTCGACGTGTTCGAGGTGCCGGGCTCGTTCGAGATCCCGCTGCATGCGCAGATCCTCGCCAAGACGCGGCGCTACACCGCGATCGTCGCGGCGGGCCTCGTCGTCGACGGCGGCATCTACCGACACGAGTTCGTCGCCGACACCGTGATCAAGGCGCTGATGGACGTGCAGCTGCGCACCGAGGTGCCGGTGTTCTCGGCGGTGCTGACGCCGCAGCAATTCCACGAGACCGAGGTGCACTACGATTTCTTCCGCAGGCATTTTGCGATCAAGGGCGTCGAGGTCGCCGCAGCCTGTGCCGAGACATTGCTCGGCCTGGAGCGCCTGCGCGGTCAGGTCGCGGCGGGCATTGTGTAGCCGTCCGCTCACACGCCGCTGATTGTCAATCCCGTCGCCGTCCCTATAAAGTCGGCGGCGGGAGGAGGCCGTGCCGTGGAGACGGACGGCCGACAAGATCATGTTCGAAGGACACGATCCCTATCTCGTCGCGCTCTCTGTGGCGGTCGCGAGTCTGGGTGGCTATACCGGCTTTGCGCTTGCTGCTCGCATCCGCAACACGCCCGGCGTCAGCAACCGCGTTCTGCTCGCGGGTGCGGCCGCGTTTCTGGCCGTCGGCATCTGGACCATGCATTTCGTCGGCATGCTGGCCGCGCCGCTGCCGCCGGACACGGTCTATCTCGTTCTTCCCACCATCATCTCGTTCCTGATCTGCGCGCTGGTGGTCGGCATCTCCTTGTTCTTTGTCTCGATCGGCGAGCCATCCCTGAAGCGAGTGGCCTCGTCGGCCGTTTTGCTCGGCGTCGGCATCGCCAGCATGCATTATGTCGGCATCCACGGCCTCGCCGGTCATTTCAGTATCGTCCACGACCGGACCATGGTGCTGCTCTCGGTCGTGGTCGCAATCGTCACGGCCTATGGCGGCCTGCGCGCCTTCCTGGCGCAGCAGGAGGGCGTCCGGCTGATCGTCAGCTCGATTGTTTTTGGCGTCGCCGTCTCCGGCATGCATTACACCGCGATGCTGGGTATGCATTTCGAGCCGCTGACCGGTGCGGCGCATCACCACGCCGGCGGCGGTCTTGCCGCGTCGCAACAAATCTTGTCGATCATCGTTGCGGTGCTGTGCTTCGTCATCGCAGCCGGCTTCCTGCTGTCGCTGGTTCCCGACCAGCGGCGTCAGACTTCGACCTCTGTTGCCGCCGAACCGGTTGGTTCGCCGGTCGCGGTGGCCGCCATCGAACTGATCGCTGCGCCGGCTGCAGCTCCGCGCCCGGTGGCACCCCTCGGCGGTCTCGGCCAGCCGCCCCGCGCGCCGGTTCCCCGATTGCCGGTCGAGAGCGCCGACGGCACGCACTTCATCGAGACAGCCAATGTCCGCAGCGTCCGGGCCGATGCGCACTACACCCGTGTTCACGACGGCACCCGCGAGCGAATGTGCCCCTGGTCGATCTCGGAGGCCGAGGCGCAGCTCGATCCCTCGCTGTTCCTCCGGGTGCACCGCAGCCATATCGTTGCCATCCCCCATGTCGCATTGGTCCGCAAAGAGGGGGATGGCGCCGTGCTCGAGCTCGACGGTCCGTCGCCGCATCGGGTCCCGGTCAGCCGTGCCAAGATCGCCGAGGTGAAGGCAAGGTTGGGGCTAGCGAACCGGCGGCACGCGTAGAGTCGGGCCGCACGGGAGGCGCGTTCTTTCTTACCCTCCCCTGGAGGGGGAGGGTCGCTTCGCATGGAGCGGAGCGTAATGCGGAGCGGGGTGGGGTGACGGTCCCTCCGCGATGAATACTGCCCGAGTGGAGAGATCCACCCCGCCGGCGCTTCGCGCGGTCGACCCTCCCCCTCCAGGGGAGGGTAAGTGGCCGCCCGCCATACGTCGCTACCCCTGACGCAATTCGTGCGTTCCCCGCCGCAACTCGTGCGAAATCCGCTGTTCCGTGCCCGAATGATTGCGGCGCGCCCCTCTCGGAGTGAGCCTCCCCTCAACGTCCGCGCCGTCACGCGCAAAGGACGACGAGGAGGAGATGATGATCCCAGGCTCATTCAGCTATCACCGGCCGGCGAGTGTCGCCGATGCCGTCAAGCTATTGTCAGACCTCGGCGAGGATGCCCGGCCCCTGGCCGGCGGGCATAGCCTGGTGCCGATGATGAAGCTTCGGCTCGCCACCCCCGCCCATCTGATCGACCTGCACGGCATCGCCGCCCTCAAGGGCATCAGCCGCGACGGCAACAATCTGGTCATCGGCGCGATGACCACCCAGCACGAGCTGCTGGTCTCGGACGACGTCGCCAAGTCGATGCCGATCCTGCATGAAGCGGCACTGCTGATCGCCGACCCGCAGGTGCGCTACCGCGGCACGATCGGCGGCAATGTCGCCAATGGCGATCCCGGCAATGACATGCCGGCGCTGATGATGACCTTGGGGGCAACCTATCGCCTCGAAGGCCCGGGTGGCTCCCGCGACGTCGCGGCGGCCGACTTCTATCAGGGCGCCTATTTCACCGCGCTCGAGCCCGGCGAGATCCTGACCTCCGTCTCGGTTCCCGTGCCCGCGGCCGGCCACGGCTACGCCTACGAAAAACTCAAGCGCAAGGTCGGAGACTACGCCACCGCCGCCGCCGCCGTGGTTCTCACCATGTCCGGCGGCAAGGTCGCGACCTGCGCGATCGGGCTCACCAACGTCCACGAGACGCCGCTGCTGGCTGCCGATGCCGCCAAGGCCGTGATTGGCACCAGCCTCGATGCGGCGACGTTGAAGAAGGCCGCCGCTGCGGCCGCAGCGATCATGGCGCCAGCTGCGGATGCCCGCGGCCCGGTCGAATACCGAAAACATGTCGGCGGCATCATGGTGACGCGCGCGCTTCAGCGCGCCGCCGCTGTCGCGAAGTAAGGGAGGGGGATCGATGGCTAAAACACACGTCACCATGAAGGTGAACGGCGCCGAGGTCGAAGGCCTCGTCGAGCCGCGCACGCTGCTGGTGCATTTCATCCGCGAGAATCTGCAGATGACCGGCACCCATATCGGCTGCGAGACGACGCATTGCGGCGCCTGCACCGTCGATATCGACGGCATGTCGGTGAAGTCCTGCACCATGTTTGCGGTGCAGGCTGATGGCAGTGACATCACCACGATCGAAGGCATGGCCAATGCCGACGGCACGCTCTCGGCGCTCCAGGAAGGTTTCCGCATGATGCACGGTCTGCAATGCGGCTTCTGCACGCCCGGCATGATTGTCCGCGCGCATCGGCTGCTGAAGGAAAATCCCTCGCCGAGCGAGCCGGAAATCCGCATGGGCATCTCCGGCAACATCTGCCGCTGCACCGGCTACCAGAACATCGTCAAAGCCATTCAATACGCCGCCGCAAAAATCAACGGCGTGGAATTCCAGGAGGCCGCAGAATGAACGACCTCACTCCCACGCGGGAACAACGTACTGCCGCACTCGAAGGCATGGGCTGCAAGCGCAAGCGCGTCGAGGATATCCGCTTCACCCAGGGCAAGGGCAATTACGTCGACGATGTCAAGCTGCCCGGCATGCTGCACGGCGACTTCGTCCGCTCGCCGCATCCGCATGCGCGCGTCAAGAAGATCGACGACAGCGCGGCGCTGAAGGTGCCCGGCGTGCTCGCGGTGATCACTGCGGAGACGCTGAAGACGGTGAATCTCGCCTGGATGCCGACGCTCGCCGGCGACGTGCAGATGGTGCTGGCCGACGGAAAAGTGCTTTTCCAGAATCAGGAGGTCGCCTTCGTCGTCGCCACCGACCGCTATGCGGCCGATGACGGCATCAACGCAGTGATCGTCGAATACGAGCCGTTGCCGCCGCTGGTCGATCCCTTCAAGGCGATGGACGCGAACGCGCCGGTGCTGCGCGAGGATCTCGTCGGCAAGATGTCCGGCGCGCATGGTCCGCGCAAGCACGACAACCACATCTTCGAGTGGACCGTCGGCGACAAGGAATTGACCGACGCGGCCTTCAACAAGGCCGAGGTCAAGATCAAGGAGATGATCTCCTACCATCGCACCCATCCGTCGCCGCTGGAAACCTGCCAGTGCGTCTGCTCCTTCGACAAGATCAAGGGCGAGCTGACGATCTACGGCACGTTCCAGGCCCCGCACGTGATCCGCACGGTGGTGGCGCTGATCGCCAAGCTGCCGGAGCACAAGATCCACGTCATCGCGCCCGACATCGGCGGTGGCTTCGGCAACAAGGTCGGCGCCTATCCCGGCTACATCTGCGCGGCCGTAGCCTCCATCGTCACCGGCAAGCCGGTAAAATGGGTCGAGGACCGCATCGAGAACCTCACCGCGACCTCGTTCGCGCGCGACTATCACATGACAACCGAGGTCGCCGCGACCAAGGACGGCAAGGTGACGGGCCTGCGTGTGCACGTGCTCGCCGATCACGGCGCGTTCGATGCCTGCGCCGACCCGTCGAAATGGCCGGCCGGCTTCTTCAACATCGTCACGGGATCCTATGACTTCCCGACCGCGCATCTCGCTGTCGACGGCGTCTACACCAACAAGGCGCCGGGCGGCGTCGCCTACCGCTGCTCGTTCCGCGTCACGGAGGCCGCCTACTGCATCGAGCGCGCCATGGATATCCTGGCGCAGAAGCTCAACATGGACCCCGCTGAACTCCGGCTGAAGAACTTCATCAAGCCGGAGCAGTTCCCCTATCACTCGGCGCTCGGCTGGGAATACGATTCCGGCGACTACCACACCGCCATGCGCAAGATGATGGAGACGACCGGCTACGCCGCGCTCCGGAAGGAGCAGGCGGAGAAGCGCGCCGCTTTCGCGCGCGGCGAGACCCGCGAGATCATGGGGCTCGGCATCTCCTTCTTCACCGAGATCGTCGGTGCCGGCCCGTCGAAGAACTGCGACATCCTCGGCATCGCCATGTTCGATTCCTGCGAGATCCGCATGCACCCGACCGGTGCCGGCATCGCGCGCATGGGCACCAAGAGCCAGGGCCAGGGTCACGAGACCACCTGGGCCCAGATCATCGCGACCGAGATCGGCATTCCCGCCGACAACATCATGGTGGAGGAGGGCAACACCGACACCGCGCCCTACGGGCTCGGCACCTATGGTTCACGCTCGACTCCGGTTGCGGGTGCCGCGATCGCCATGGCCGCGCGAAAGATCAAGGCGAAGGCGCAGATGATCGCGGCCTACAAGCTCGAGGTCCACGAAGACGACCTCGAATTCGACATCGACGGCTTCCGGGTGAAGGGCCTGCCAGAAAAATTCATGTCGATGAAGGATATCTGCTGGGCGGCGTACAATTCGGTGCCGCCGGGCATGGAGCCGGGGTTGGAGGCGGTGAGCTATTACGATCCGCCCAACATGACCTATCCGTTCGGTGCCTATCTCTGCGTGATGGACATCGATGTCGATACCGGCGTGTACAAGGTCCGGCGCTTCTACGCGCTCGACGATTGCGGTACCCGCATCAACCCGATGATCATCGAGGGCCAGGTGCATGGTGGCCTCACCGAAGCTTTCGCCATCGCGATGGGCCAGGAGATCCGCTACGACGAGGTCGGCAACGTCGTCACCGGCTCGTTCATGGACTTCTTCATGCCGACCGCGGTGGAGACGCCGCATTGGGAGACCGACTTCACTGTCACCCCGTCGCCGCATCACCCGATCGGCGCCAAGGGCGTCGGCGAAAGCCCGAATGTCGGCGGCGTGCCGGCCTTCTCCAACGCCGTCAACGACGCGTTCTCGTTCCTGGGCAGCACGCACATCCAGATGCCGCATGATTTCTGGCGCAACTGGAAGGCGGCGAAGGATCTGGGCGCGGTGGCGTAGCGATGAAGGGCCGTGATGAGATCGCGCAAGCGCTGGCCGCATCGGGGTATATCGCCGATGCGGACCTTGCGACCGCGATCTCGCTGATGCAATTGCTGCGGCGTCCGCTGCTGCTCGAAGGCGAGGCGGGCGTCGGCAAGACGGAAGTGGCGAAGGCGCTCGCCAAAGTGCACGCGACCGAGCTGATCCGGCTGCAATGCTATGAAGGGCTCGATCAGTCCTCCGCACTCTACGAGTGGAACTACCAGCGCCAGCTGCTGGCGATCCAGGCGCATCGCGGCACCGACAGCATCGAGGATCAGGTCTTCTCGGAAAAGTACCTGCTGGAGCGTCCGCTGCTTGCCGCGATCCGCCGCGTACAGGCGCCGGTGCTGCTGATCGACGAAATCGACCGTGCCGACGACGAGTTCGAGGCCTTCCTGCTGGAGCTGCTGTCCGACTTCCAGGTCTCGATCCCCGAGCTCGGCACCATTCCCGCAATCACCATCCCGCATGTTGTGCTGACCTCGAACGGCACGCGCGAGCTCTCCGACGCGCTGCGCCGGCGCTGCCTCTATCATTATGTCGACTATCCCGACGTCGACCGCGAGACCCGCATCATCCTGGCGCGCGTCATGGGCGCCAGCCCGTCGCTGTCGCTCCAGATCGCGCGCATGGTCGAGGGTGTGCGCAAGGAGGAGCTGCGAAAAGTCCCGGGCGTGGCGGAGACGCTGGATTGGGCGGCAGCTCTCGTCGGCCTCGACGTAACCAATCTTCACGACGCACCCGAGATTGTGCATGAGACGCTCGTCTGCCTGTTGAAGACTCACGAAGACCGCGCCCGTGTCACGCCAGAGGTGACGCAGCGCCTGCTGGGGAAGGTCGCATGAGCTGCTGTGGCTCCAGCCCGGGATATGACGACCTCAATGAGGTCTCCCGGCTCGTGTCCGCGAGGCTTGCCGCCTTCCTGCGCACGCTGCGCGATGCCGACTTTCGCGTCGGGCTCGCCGAGGGACAGGATGCGGCGACGCTGATGACCGCGGGCTATGCGGCCCGGCCGAACCTGCTGCGCGCGGCGTTCAAGCACCTGTTCTCGGCACGCAAATCCGACTGGGATAAGTTCGACGGACTGTTCGACGCGTTCTGGTTGGGCAAGCGCGTGCGCTCGCGCTCCCGCACGATTGGATCAACACCGGGCGCCAGCAATCCCTCGCTGAAGAGCTTGCGGGATGCCGCGGCAGAGCAGGGCAGTAACCAGTCCGCCGTCGACCAGCTTCCGTCCTCCGACGACGCGCCGGAAGGCCGCTCCGGCGAGGGCCGCATGGAAGGTGCTTCACGCGCCGACAATTTTGCCGAGGTCGATTTCCGAAAGCTGAGCGATCCAGACCAGGTCGCGCAGGCCCATGAGGCCGCAGCAGCGCTCGCCAAGGCGATGCGCACGCGGCTCACCCGCCGCGACCTCGCGCGCCGGCGCGGCTACCGGCTTGATCTCCGCCGCACCATCCATCGGAACATCAGCCATGGCGGCGTGCCGATCAGCCTGGTGAAACGCCAGCGCAAGGACAAGCCGTTGCGGCTCGTCGTGCTGCTCGATGCCTCCGGCTCGATGAGCATGTATACCGCCGTGTTCCTGCGCTTCATCCACGGTGTGCTCGACCAGTTCCGCGAGGCCGAGGCGTTCCTGTTCCACACGCGCCTCGCCTACGTCTCCGACGCGATGAAGGAGAAGGACGCCGGCCGCGCGCTCGACCGGCTCTCGATCATGGCGCAAGGCGCGGGTGGCGGCACCAGGATCGGCGAGAGCCTGCAAACCTTCAATCGCTGGCACGCCGCGCGCGTGATCCATTCCCGCAGCTGCGTGATGATCGTGTCCGACGGCTACGAGACCGGCGATGCCGCATTGCTTGGCCGCGAGATGGCGGCGCTGCACCGGCGCTGTCGCCGCATTGTCTGGCTCAACCCGATGATGGCGTGGGAGGGCTACACGCCCGAAGCGCGGGGCATAAGAGCTGCGTTGCCGCATGTCGATCTCTATGCGCCCGCGAATTCGCTGCAAAGCCTGCGTGCGCTCGAACCCTATCTGGCGAAGCTCTGAGGATACGCCGATGATCGCCCATGTCGAAGTACTCGATCTCATTGCGCAGATGAAGGCGGCCGAGCGTGCCTTCGTGCTCGCGACGGTGGTGCGCACGGTGTCGGTGACCGCGGCGAAGGCTGGCGCCAAGGCGATCATCGCCGCCGACGGCACCATCGTCGCGGGTTGGATAGGCGGGGGCTGCGCCAAGGGCGCGGTGCTGAAGGCGGCGCGCGAGGCGCTCGCTGATGGCGAGCCGCGCATGGTCTCGGTGCAGCCGGAGAACCTGCTGGCCGAGCTCGGCGTCAGCGCGGGCGAGAGCCGCGACGGCATTCGCTTCGCTAGCAACATGTGCCCGAGCAAAGGCACCATGGACATCTTCGTCGAGCCGGTGCTGCCGCATCCCTCGCTCGTGATTTTCGGTGCGAGCCCGGTGGCGCTGTCACTTGCGGCGCAGGCGCGCGTGCTCGGTTATCACGTCACGCTCGCCGCGCCCGCGGCCGATCGCACGGCGCAGCCGGATGCCGATGCGGTCATCGATGGTTATCACCTCGGCGAACTCAACGACGCAAAGCGCTTCGTCGTGGTTTCGACGCAAGGCAAGGGTGATGAAGCCGCCTTGCGTGCCGCGGTCGCGACCAGAGCCGACTACCACGCCTTCGTCGGCAGTCGCCGCAAGATGGCTTCGTTGCGCGCCAAGCTTCTCGCGGAAGGCGCGAATGCCGCCGCGATCGACGATTTCAAGGCGCCGGCCGGCCTCGATCTCGGCGCGATCACGCCGGAGGAGATCGCAATGTCGATCCTCGCCGAGATCACAAGGGAACGGCGGCGCGGCCAGCGCGCGGCCAATCAAACAGCAAGCAGAGAGTGAGACACCGATCATGCAGATGAACGACAGCCAGCGAATTCCCGCCTCACGCGAGCAGGTGTGGGCGGCGCTGAACGATCCCGCTGTGCTGAAGCAGTGCATCCCCGGTTGCCAGTCGCTCGAGGTGACCGCCCCGAACGAGATGACGGCGACGGTGGTCTTCAAGGTCGGCCCGGTGAAGGCGACGTTCAGCGGCAAGGTGACGCTGTCCGATTTCGATCCGCCCAACGGTTACCGTATCTCAGGAGAGGGCTCCGGCGGCGTCGCCGGCTTCGCCAAGGGTGGCGCGCTGGTGCGGCTGGAATCCGAGAGTGCCGACGTGACGGTGTTGCATTACGAAGTCGATGCGCAGATCGGCGGCAAGCTGGCGCAGTTGGGAGCGCGGCTGATCAATTCGACCGCGACGAAGCTGGCGGGGGAGTTCTTCAAGTCATTTGCCGACGTGGTGAGCGCGAAGGCCGAGGCAGGTTAGCTGCTGTAGGGTGGGCAAAGCGACTTGTCCGCCGTAGCTCGAAGAGCGAAGGCGGAAGCGTGCCCACCATTCTCTATCGCAAACAAAGAAGGTGGGCACGGCGCTTTGCGCCTTTGCCCACCCTACGATAGTCGCGCAAGCCGCCATCACCCCAGCGACACCCCCGCCTTGGCCCGGCTGATCCCCAGCGTCAGGATGCGCTGCAGGAGATCCGGATATTTGAGCCCGGCATGTTGAGCCGCCGTGGCGAACTCCTGGCTCTTGGCGATCTCGGGGTTGGGATTGGCTTCGATGAAATACGGCGTGCCGTCGGCGGCGAGACGAAAATCGATGCGCGCGTAGCCGTCCAGGCCAAGCGCTCGGTAGATGCGCTTCGCGGCGCGCTGGATGCGCGCGGTGACTTCGGGCCCAAGGTCCTTCGCCGGCCCGTCGACGATGCCGAGCTTCTCCTGATAGTCGGTGTCGTGCTTGGCTTTCTCCGTGGCGATGTGCCGTGATCTGCGCCCGCCCATGCTGCCGAATTTCAGTTCCCACACCGGCAGGACGCGCAGGCGGTTGTTGCCGAGCACGCCGACATAAAGCTCGCGTCCCTCGATGAACTGCTCGGCGATCGCGGCGGATTCGACCCGCTCGTGGATGAAGGCGACGCGCTCCGCGAGCTTCTCGTCGGTATCGACGATCGACGCCTGCGAGATGCCGAAGGACCCGTCCATGTTCAGGCTCTTGACGATCAGCGGCAGCGCAAGGCGCGTCGGGCGTTTCACCTTGCGGCGCATCGGGAAGACGGCGAAGGCCGGCGCCGCGATCCGGCGGTGATGTACCAGCGTCTTGGACAGATCCTTGCCGCGCGCCAGGATCAGGCCGCGCGGATTGCACCCGGTATAAGGGACCTTCATCAGCTCGAGATAGCTGGCGATGTGCTGGTCGTAGGCGACGTTGTTGTGGAACTCCTCCAGCAGCGTGAAGACCACGTGGGGCTTGAATTCTTCGATCGCCTCGCGGATCGGCTTGATCTCATCCTGCGCACCGAGGGCGCGAACCTCGTGGCCGGCCGCACGCAAGGTGCTCACCACGTCGTATTCCGTCTTCCAGTTGTTGATTTCCTGCGGCGTGTATCCGTCGGAGGAGTCCGGAGGCATGAAGTCCGGATGCATCAGCACCAGAATGCGCGAGCGTCTCATAGCGCGATCCATTTGCGCCGAGACGGGCCAAACAGCGCGTGCATCGTCTTGGCGGTCACGAGGACGGTGAAATCGAGAACGAGCTTCTGTTCGGGGCCGACGGCGCGCAGATCGAGCTCACGGCAGCGGGAGATCATATCATCGAGCACGGCATCGAGCGTGAGCTGGTTCTCGCCCGTCCACCGCGCGACCAGCTGCCTGATCTGCGCGCGGTGCCGCCTGATCAGGGCCGAAGCCGGCTTTGAGCGGTGATGCCGTGGATCGGCTGAAAACAGCCGGGAGAGGTCGCGGTCGTAGGTCTTCGGCGCTGTGAAGGCGTAGAACGCCTGCTTCTTCTTGTAGTGGTCTTCGAGCGTCTGGCTGAGCCGGCCCAGCGTATCGACACGCTCCCGCGTCGTGATCAGCGGCCGCTTTCCCGCAATCTCGTGCATCAGCTCGTCGACATATTCGAGCTTCTTCAGCGCCGGCCATCCGGCATATCGCGTCCGCCAGTTCGAGCGTGGGCGCAGCCACACCGCGAAGGTCTCGGCGAAGTCTTCATCCGGATGGCTTTGCGCGTACCACAGCCGGAGGTGCTGGACGTAGCGCCTGCTGGCAGGATTGGGCCGGTAGTAGCGCGGGTAGTGTTTCGACGACGGGCCGAACAGCTGCTGCCAGCGCCGGCGGCGCTGCAGCTGATAGCCGTGCTGCACGGCATGGCCGGCCTCGTGACGGAGGATACCCATGCACTCGCGCCAGGTTCCGCCCTCGACGTCGAACATCATCTTCTTCTCGAGCTTCATCAGACGGGGATGGGCGAGATAGAAGGGGATGGCGATGCCCGGCACATCGCCCGGACTGAACCATTCGCTCGAGATCCATGTGTGCGGTCGCAGCCGGATGCCCCGCTCTTCGAGCTCCTCATGGAGCGTGCTGACGCAGTCCTCGAGCCAGGTGCCTTTGACCGTAACCCTCAGGCTGGAGAGGCGCTGCTTGAGCAACTCGTCATCCGACAGCTTCTCCCAGGCAAATTTCCGGCGCGGCATCAGGAATCCAGGGGGCAGGGATGACTCGGTATCCGGATGATGTCATGGGCGGCGGCGGGCAACAACCCGTGGGGCTGCGAAGCGGGCTGCGGCGCGTCAGCGCTCAACGCCGTAGGGTGGGCAAAGCGACTTGTCCGACGTAGCTCGGAGAGTGAAGGCGGAAGCGTGCCCACCACCTTCAATATAAAAAGAAAAGGTGGGCACGGCGCTTTGCGCCTTTGCCCACCCTACGAGACCTTCCGGGATCGGAAAAACTAGTCGAACAGGCTCGACACCGACTCTTCCGCCGCGGTGCGCGCGATGGCGTCCGAGATCAGGCTGGCGATCGGAAGCGTGCGGATGTTCGGAGCCTTGGTCACCGCCTCCGTCGGCAGGATCGAGTCGGTGATCACGAGCTCCTTCAGCTTCGAGCCCGCGATGCGGGCGGCCGCGCCGCCGGAGAGCACGCCGTGGGTGATGTAGGCGTAGACGTCCTTGGCGCCCTTGGCGATCAGCGCGTCGGCTGCGTTCACCAGCGTGCCGCCGGAGTCCACGATGTCGTCGATCAGGATGCAGGTGTAGCCGGCGACGTCGCCGATCACGTTCATGACCTCGGATTCGCCCGCCCTCTCGCGGCGCTTGTCGACGATCGCGAGCGGGGTGTTGATGCGCTTGGCAAGGCCACGTGCGCGCGCCACGCCGCCGACGTCAGGCGAGATCACCATCGTCTTCGAGAGGTCGAACTTGTCCTTGATGTCGCGCACCATCAGCGGCGCCGCGTAGAGATTGTCGGTCGGGATGTCGAAGAAGCCCTGGATCTGGCCGGCATGCAGGTCGAGCGTCATGACGCGGTCGACGCCGGCCTGCGTGATCAGGTTGGCGACGAGCTTGGCCGAGATCGGCGTGCGCGAACCCGATTTGCGGTCCTGCCGGGCGTAGCCGAAATAGGGCAGCACCGCGGTGATGCGGCGTGCCGAGGAGCGGCGCAGCGCATCGGTGATGATCAGCAGTTCCATCAGATGGTCGTTGGCGGGGAACGAGGTCGACTGGATGACGAAGGCATCCGAGCCGCGGACGTTCTCCTGGATCTCGACGAAGATCTCCATGTCGGCGAAGCGCCGTACCACCGCCTTGGTCAGCGGCAGGTCGAGGCCTTGCGCGATCGCCTGCGCGAGAGCCGGGTTTGAGTTGCCGGCGACAAGCTTGATGGAGCCGTTCTTGGCCGACATGGACGCTTCCTCCCGCGCTTTGCTGGATACGACGTTCAACATCAGAGAATACCCACTGGAAGCACGGTTATGACGGGCGAGGAAATATCAGGCCGGGGCCTGCAATGGCAACCCGGCATGCTACGTTTTCCCTCCGAAATCCTGAGTCGGGCCAACGGTTTGGCCGCAACTTGGGGCCGTGGTTTCGCGGGGGTTATCGCTCGGCATAGCCCAGCGCCGAGGCCGGCATCTCGGCCGCCGGAGCCTCCGGGATCACGCTGGCCACCGCCGGTCCCCGCAAGCCGGGAACAGTGCCCGGCGCGTCCGGGGTTCCGTTGATCATGTTGGAAAGTCCGCTGAATCCGGCCTGGGCGATCTTCCGCAGCACCAGGTCGTCGGCGGCGCCCCAGGGATCGCGGCCGCCCTTGGCGGCGGTCAGTTCCTCGCCGGAGAGGCGCAGCGCCCGCTGCTGGTTGGCGTCGTAGACGTCCCAGACCCAGGCGATCACGGTCTTGCCGCGCACGATTTGGGCGGAGAGGTAACTGCGCACGCGATAGGCAGCCGTCCCCTCGCGGGAGACGACGGACAGGCTGCGCAGCTTGGATTCGCTGTCGAGAACGCCGACCATGCGGTCGAACACCTGCGGGGGCGGCCCGTCGATCGATTCGAAGGCCACGGTCGCCCCTGAGCCGGTACTCGGCGCCATCGCATAGGAGTTGGCGGCACCGCCGCCGCCGGCGCAGCCGCCAAGCGCGACCGCCGCCGCCAGCAGCATGACCGCCAGCACACGCGAACCCGCGCGGCCCAGGATGAATGACGCGTCCCTCATTATGGGGGGCAGCGATATCGTTAAAACGCATTAACGTCTAGGGCGGGAATGCTACATCGGCCCTCTGGAGAGCATCGCGGCCGGGGCCGGTGGGCGGCCCGGCCGCGCTGTGCATGCTCGCTCAGGCTGCCAGATGATGGCGCATCGCAGCCTGGATCCACACCCATTCCCGGTTTGGGCTGGCGTCTGGAGACTGCCCTCTCATGATGGCCACCAGTTCCCAATAGCGGTTCGCGCGAGCATCGTGCCGGACATATTTCGTGCGCATCCAGTTACGGAAGCCGGCGTCGGGCTTCTGGTTCATCAGGCGAGCCGAGATCTCGAGCCAATCCCGCGCCAGCTCATTGGCGTGCGCGGATGACGGTTCAAGCCCCTGTTCGATGGCTTGCTTCGCCCTGAGCACGATGGCGTCGCTTGCTTCCTGACAGGCCTTCATATCGATGACCTCGCGATCCCAGACATCGCCGGCGTTGGCTCGCATATTGGCGATGAAGGAGGGATCGCTCAGGAGCGCTGCAAGCTCGATCCATGCGTCGCATTGCTCAGGCGTTGGCGCGTCGGGCAGTTCCGGGACGGTCGCTTCCACCATCTGGCGGACCCATTCCTGATCGATGTTGATGCCGTCGGACACTCTTTCAAAAAAGCGTTCAACCACGTTGCGTCGTTCCACGCGGGACAGTTGCGTCATGCTCCAAAATCTCCTCAGATCGGCTTCGGTGAGTTGCGGTGAACGCAACGCAGCCCGCAGCGCGGCGGCGACGCGGCGCTGAGCGGCGATCTCCGCCTCCAGCGCTTCGAGCCGCAGCTTCAGAGCCTCGGCAAGCGACAGCTCCTGGCAGAGGACCTCCCGGATCGCATCCAGGCCAAGGCCGGCATCACGGAGACAGCGGATGAGCTCCAGTCGGACAAGTTCGCTATCCGTGAAGACGCGGTAGCCGCTCGCAGTTCGGTCTGCCGGCGGCAACAATCCCTCGTCCGAATAGAAGCGAAGCTTGCGGACCGAGATGCCGCAGAGCCGTGCCGCTTCGCCGATGCTGTAGGTGCGTTGCTTCATTCCGCGTTTCTGCGGTTTCCAGCAGGTGGAGAGTCAAGGCCGTTTTGAAGCAAGAACGAAGCGACGGCCAGCTTACCCCTCGAGCGCGATCGCGTGGATGTGGCGGCCGTAATCCGGCTCCTTGCGATGCACCGAGCGGCGATAGCTGAAGAAGCGCTCGTCGGCATAGGTGTCCAGACCGAGATCGTCGATCATCAGGATGCCGGCGGCTTCCAGCCGGTTCCGGATGAAGCCGGCGAGGTCGAACATCGCGTGTCCGGCGCGCACCGACGGGATGAAGAACATGGCGTTGTCCGCATCCGCCTCGATGAAGCGCGCCACGAACTCGTTGCCGACCTCGTAGCTGTCCTGACGGATCAAGGGGCCGATCGCGGCGACGATGCCGCTGCGCGTGGCGCCGAGCTTCTCCATCGCCGAGATCGTCTGATCCAGCACGCCGGTCAGCGCACCCTTCCAGCCGGCATGGGCGCCGCCGATCACGCGCGCGTTGGGGTCGACGAACAGCACCGGTCCGCAATCGGCGGTGGAGACGCCGAGCGCGATGCCGGGCGTTCTGGTCACGAGCGCATCGCCCTTCGGCCGCGGCCCGCTCGGCCACGGCGCTTCGGCAACGAGGACATCGGGCGAATGGATCTGGTGCAGGCTGATGAAGCGTTCCGGGGCGACGCCGACATGCTCGGCCATGCGGCGGCGGTTCTCCGCGACATGCGCCGGATCGTCGTTGGAGCCGAGCCCGCCATTGAGCGCCGAATAAATCCCGCCTGAGACACCGCCCTCGCGGGTGAAGAAGGCGTGGCGCAGGCCGGGCACGGCCGACAGCAGCGACGAAGCAAGCGTCATGAGGCGCCTCCGGCCCGTTCGAGATCGCTGAGGCCGGCGATGCCGGTCAGCCGCGGCTCGGAGATGCCGAGCACCTTGAACATCGAGCCCATGCCACTGCGCCCGGTATCGGTCAGGCGCTTGAGCGCCACCGAAATGTCGGTCGCGACTTCAGGCGTCGCCTTCTGCATCAGGGCGGCTGCGCGGGTATCGATGCCGACGCGTTTGAGGAAATCACCCTGCGTCACCGGGCCGTGCACACGGGCGCCGACATCCTCGGCTGCGCGCGCCAGGGCCTGGAAGTCGACATGGGCGGTGACGTCGGCCTGGCCCGGCGCCTTCAGGGGATCGGTGAAGGTGTGGCGCGCGATCGCCTGGAAGGTGTCGCCGGCATCGCTGCGCAGATGGCCGTAGTCGATGATCAGCGCCGCGCCGTCCTGGTCGCGCACGCGCGTGGCGAGCTTCATGATCTCGCCGTCGGGCCGCCATTCGAACACGGCGCCGACGGGGGCGGCGCGCACCAGAGGCGGCAGCAGCACGTCGAAGCGCGGCGTCGGGTCGGCGGCCGCGCCGAATTGAAGCTTGCCGTTGGGATCGATCTCGATCACGCGCTCGTGCCAGCCGTTCTCGCGCTTCACCATCTGGCGGATCGGCAGCACGTCGAAATATTCGTTGGCGAGGATGATGCTCGGGCCTTCCGGCACGTCGTCGATGCTGTCGTGCCAGGCGATGTTGCGCACACCCGCCAGCGTCGCACTCTGCCGCTCGCGCAGCACGGGATTGACCTCGACCATGTGGACGTGAAGCGCCTGGTAGAGCGGCGGCAGCACGCGCAGTGCGCGCAGCGCATCCGCCATCATGGTGCCGCGGCCGGGGCCGAGCTCGATCAGCCGCAGGAATTGCGGCGAGCCCATCTGCTTCCACACCGAGGCGGTCCACAGCCCCAGGAGCTCGCCGAACATCTGGCTGACCTCGGGCGCGGTGGTGAAGTCGCCTTCGCGCCCGAGCGGATCGCGCGAGACGTAATAGCCATAGCGCGGATGCATCAGGCACAGTTCCATGTACCGCCAGACCGGCATGGGCCCTGAGTATTTGATCAGCGCCTTGATCTCGTTGAGTAGCGGCTGTTCGGTCACGGTCTGTCTTCTCGAAAGGAATTAACTGATGGCCCCGGCGGGCTTCGGCGCGCCGCGCCTGATAGCCAATACAATAAGTATGAGGCCTACAATAAGCATCGGGATCGACAACAGCATGCCCATGGTTAATCCGCCCCAGAGGAAGCCGAGCTGGACGTCCGGCTCGCGAAAATGCTCGCCGGCGATGCGGGTCAGGCCATAGATCAGGATGAAGGCGCCGAGGATCATGCCGGGCCGCTTCAGGGCGCCGAAACGGATCATGATCGCGAGCACGGTGAACAGCAGGATGCCCTCCATGCCGGCCTCATAGAGCTGGCTCGGATGGCGCGGCAGCTGCGTCGGATCATTGGGGAAGATCATCGCCCAGGGCAGGCTGGGGTCGGTGGCGCGGCCCCACAATTCGCCATTGATGAAATTGGCGATGCGTCCGAGCAGCAGCCCGACCGGGGCGACTGCCGTGGTGATGTCGCCCAGCGACAGGATCGAGATGCGGTTGCGATAGGCAAACCACATCACCGCGACGACGCAGCCGAGGAAGCCGCCATGGAAGGACATGCCGCCCTCCCACAATTTGAAGATCGCGGCGGGGTGATCGATGAAGAAGGGCAGATTGTAGAACAGCACGTAGCCGGTGCGGCCGCCGAGAATGATGCCCAGCGTGACCCACAGGATGAAGTCGTCGATCTGCACCAGCGACATCGGCGCGGGGCCGCCCCACAGGCGCTCTGTCTTCAGCAGCGAGCGCGCATAGAGCCAGCCGAACACGATGCCGCTGATATAGGCCAGCGCATACCAGCGGATCGCGAACGGACCGATCTCGATCGCGATCGGCTTGAAGGCGGGAAAGTCGATGAGCAGAAAGGGCATCAGGCCTTCTAGACTTAAACGAGATTGCGGCGATAGAGCGCCAGCAGCCGCTCCCAATGCCGTTCGGCAGCGTCGCGGTCGTAGACCGGACGCTTGGGGAAGGCGAAGCCGTGATGCGTGCCGGGATAGATCTCGACCTCGGCTTTCGCACCGCTCATGCCCTGCTTGACCTTCTCGATGACCTCGGCGGGCGCGTAGATGTCGGTCTCGGCACAGGCGAAATAGAGCTCGGCCCTGGTCTTGCCGGCGGCGAGATGCGGGCTGTTGTCTTCGTCGGTCGCCAGATGCGTTCCGTAGATCGAGGCGGCGGCCTTGACGCGGTCGGCAAAGTGCGTGGCCGCGTTGACGGCGTAGCGGCCGCTCATGCAATAACCGACGGTGCCGACGATTTTCGTATTGGCAGCCGTCTGGCCCTCGGCATAGGTGAGCAGGGCCCTGGTGTCCTCCATGATCATGGGAATGTTGAGCGAGGCCATGAGCTGGAACATGCGCTTGCGCTCAGGCGCGTTCGGATCGGCCGGCAGCGCGCCGAGCTCCATCACGCCAGAGCGGTAATAGAGGTTCGGCAGCATCACGTAATAGCCCGAGGTGGCGAGCCGGCGCGCCATGTCGCGCAGCTCTTCGCGGATCGCCGGCGCATCCATGTAGAACAGGATGACCGGAAACGGCCCGCCGCGCTCGGGATGGGTGATGAAGGTTGCGGTGTGGCCGTCCTTGGTGGGAATCGCGATCTGCTGATCGATCATCTCGTGCGCCTTCTGATTCTTGTTATGCAGGGACGTTGAATACGATTGCAAGGAAACCGGGGCATGACAAGGATACCGCCGATCGGCCCTTGAACCGTTTCGCCCGGATTGCCATTGTCTTTTCGCGCGTTCGCGCAAAGTTTATCTGAGGCCGCCAGGAGACCGACATGACCCAGACCAACAACCGGTTTTTCGATGAGATCGGCCGCCTGATGAACGACGCCGCCGGTGCCGCCCAGGGCGTCAAGCGCGAGTTCGACACCGTGATGCGCACCCAGGCCGAGAAATTCCTGCGCGACATGGACCTGGTCAAGCGCGAGGAGTTCGAGGCGGTCAAGGACATGGCCCGCCTCGCCCGCGAGGAGAACGAGGCCCTGAAGGCGCGCATCGTGGCGCTGGAGGCCAAGTTCGGCGGAACGCCGACGTAAGGCCGCCGCTCTCGCTTACCCTCCCCTCCAGGGGAGGGTGGGGACCCCGCCGGGCGGGCCATTCTCCTTGTCATTTCCGCATCTTCCGGGTAAAAGCCCGCCAAGTTCGCGGCCCCCGCACCCCTGGAGGCTTGCTGCGAACTGCACCATGGGCCGCGCTGCGGCCCATTAACTTTTGCAAAAACAAGGACTTAGACTATGGCGACGACCGTCAAGGAATTGAAGGCGACCGCACGTCCGAAGAGCGGCAAGGGGGCCGCCCGGGCAGAGCGTCGCGCCGGGAAAGTGCCCGGAGTGATCTATGGCAACAAGCAACCCCCGCTCCCGATCTCGGTTGACGATCGTGAACTGCGCCAGCGCATCCTCGCCGGCCGGTTCCTGACCACGCTGGTCGACATCGACATCGAGGGCAAGAAGCACCGCGTGATCCCGCGCGACTATCACCTTGATCCGGTCAAGGATTTCCCGATCCATGTCGACTTCATGCGTCTCGGCGAAGGTGCCACCATCCGCATCAGCGTTCCCTTGCATGTGGTGAAAGCGGAAGGTTCGCCCGGCGTGAAGCGCGGCGGCGCCGTCAACATCGTCGCGCATTCGATCGAGCTCGAATGCGGCGTCGAGAGCATCCCGCAATTCATCGAGGCGGATGTCGGCTCACTCGAAATCGGTCACTCGCTCCATCTGTCGGACATCAAGTTGCCGGCCGGCGTGAAGGCGCTGACCCGCGAGGACGCGACCCTCGTCACCATCGTGCCGCCGTCCGGCTACGCCGAAGAGCAGAAGGCCGCGGCTGCGGCTGCAGCTCCGGGCGCTGCTGCGGCTGCTCCGGCGGCTGGCGCTGCGGCTCCGGCTGCGGGTGCTGCTGCTCCGGCTGCGGCTGCCAAGGCTCCCGCCGGCGGCGACAAGAAGAAGTAATCTCTCAAAGCTGGCGCGCGGTCCTTGATCGCGCGCCGAGCGAGGGGCGCGCCGCGTCATGCGACTCTTTGTTGGGCTCGGCAATCCCGGCGCTAAATACGCACGTAACCGGCACAATGTCGGCTTCATGGCCGTCGACGAGATCGCGCGGCGTCATGGCTTTGCGCCATGGCGCCGCAGGTTTCAGGGCGAGACCTCGGAAGGTGCGCTCGGCACTGAGCGCATCATCCTGCTCAAGCCGACGACCTACATGAATGACTCCGGCCGCAGCGTTCAGGAGGCGGCAAGCTTCTTCAAGATCGCGCCCGGCGACGTCACCGTGTTCCACGACGAGCTCGAACTGCCGCCGGGCAAGGTGCGGGTGAAGATCGGCGGCGGCATCGCCGGCCACAACGGCCTGCGCTCGATCTCGGCGCACATCGGCAACGACTATCGCCGGGTCCGGCTCGGCATCGGTCATCCCGGCGTCAAGGAACTGGTGCACGGCCACGTGCTGTCGGACTTCGCGAAGGCCGACAACGACTGGGTGGCGACGCTGTGCGAGGCGGTGGCCGAGCACGCGGCACTGGTTGCCAAAGGCACGGACGCGACCTTCGCCAACAGGGTGCATCTCGCCATGCAGGCGAAGGGCTTTTTGACCAAGGACGAGAACGGCAAGGAATAGGGCGCCGTTTTCTCCGTCAGGCCCGGCCATGACGAATACGGATAGAGGACGACCATGGGATTTAAATGCGGGATCGTCGGGTTGCCCAATGTCGGCAAGTCGACCTTGTTCAATGCGCTGACCGAGACGGCCGCGGCGCAGGCCGCGAACTATCCGTTCTGCACCATCGAGCCGAATGTCGGCGAAGTCGCCGTGCCCGATCCGCGGCTCGACAAGCTCTCGGCCATCGCCAAATCGGCGCAGATCATCCCGACCCGGCTGACCTTCGTCGACATCGCTGGCCTCGTGCGCGGCGCTTCCAAGGGTGAAGGCCTCGGCAACCAGTTCCTCGCCAACATCCGCGAGGTCGACGCCATCGCGCATGTCGTGCGCTGCTTCGAGGATTCCGACATCACGCATGTCGAGGGCAAGATCGCCCCGCTCGCCGACATCGAGACCATCGAGACCGAGCTGATGCTCGCCGACCTCGACA
The DNA here is from genome assembly GCF_056402655.1 of Bradyrhizobium sp. P3_C3. Taxonomy (NCBI): domain Bacteria; kingdom Pseudomonadati; phylum Pseudomonadota; class Alphaproteobacteria; order Hyphomicrobiales; family Nitrobacteraceae; genus Bradyrhizobium; species Bradyrhizobium sp. P3_C3. The sequence goes on from NZ_JBFUGY010000029.1 coordinate 30,800, forward strand.
GCCTCGAGAAGCGCGTCGACAACCTCACGAAGAAAGCCAAGGGCAACGACAAGGACGCCAAGGAGCAGCTCGACCTCGTCAACCGCACGCTGGTGCTGCTGCGCGAGGGCAAGCCCGCCCGCCTCGTCGAGCGCAAGGCGGAGGAGGAGCGCGCCTTCGGGATGCTCGGCCTGCTGTCGTCCAAGCCCGTGCTCTACGTCTGCAACGTCGAGGAAGGCTCGGCTGCCACGGGCAATTCGTTCTCCAAGGCGGTGGAGGAGCAGGCGGCCAAGGAAGGCGCCGTTGCCGTCGTCATCTCCGCCAAGATCGAATCCGAGATCGCCACCATTTCACGCGAGGAACGCGCCGACTTCCTGGAGACGCTGGGTCTCGAAGAAGCCGGCCTCGATCGCCTGATCCGCGCCGGCTACACCCTGCTCGACCTCATCACCTATTTCACGGTGGGCCCGAAGGAAGCGCGTGCCTGGACCATCTATCGCGGCACCAAGGCGCCGGGGGCGGCCGGCGTGATCCACACCGACTTCGAGAAGGGTTTTATCCGCGCCGAGACGATTGCGTATGAGGACTATGTCGCGCTGAACGGCGAAGCCGGCGCCCGCGATGCCGGCAAGCTGCGTCTCGAAGGCAAGGAATACGTCGTCGCCGACGGCGACGTGATGCACTTCAGGTTCAATACGTAAGACGCGAAAGAGCGGTGCTGTAGGGTGGGCAAAGCGACTTGTCCGCCGTAGCTCGAAGAGCGAAGGCGGAAGCGTGCCCACCACGTCTCTCTCAAATCGCGGAAGGATGGTGGGCACGGCGCTTTGCGCCTTTGCCCACCCTACGGCACCTGCGGCCGCCTCACCGCGCCCCGCCGCCCTGGTCGCGGATCGCGCCGAGATGCTCGTTGATGCGGAAGACGATCAGGATCAGCTCCGCGGCGATGCGCGAGAACACGATGCCGACAACGATGCTCGCGATCGATGACAGCAGCACCAGGAAGCCGCCGAACGGGCTGATCGCCATCGTCGCGAGACCGGAGAAGATTCCGGAAAGGCCGAATAGGCAGATCAGTGCGATCACCAGCCAGTAGAAGGTCTTGATGATCGTAGGGGTTATGAATCGGTCCCATTGAAACAGGTCGCTGAATGAAAACATTGCTCTCCCCAGGGCAAATCGGGCCTCGGCCTGCCGGTTGATCCGACTCAAGACCAACGCCGACACCCCATATGTAGCACGAGCCATGCGGGCCGGCGGGTTGAGATTGCCGCAAAGTGCGGCCACAATCTGTCATTCCCTCAAAGCATTCCCGAGATGACCCTGACCTTCGAAGATTTCCCGCCCGGCCGGTTCGGAACATTCGGCCCGCGCCATGTCACCCGCGACGAGATCTTGGCTTTCGCCGCCGAGTTCGATCCGCAGCCGATGCACCTCGATGAGGAGGCCGCGGCCAAGAGCATGCTGCGCGGCCTGTCCGGCTCGGGCTGGCACCTCTGCTCGCTGATGATGCGGATGATGGCCGATGGCTTCATCACACGCGCCGCTTCGCTCGGCTCGCCCGGCGTCGACGAGGTGCGTTGGCTGTCACCCTTGCGGCCCGGCGACGATCTCATGCTCGACGTCGACGTGCTGGAGGCGCGCGCCTCGAAGAGCCGGCCGGAGCTCGGCATCGTCAAGTTCAAATGCACGGTGCGCAACGCCAAGGGCGAGGCGCTGTGCGAGATGACCTCGCCGATCCTGATCAAGCGGCTCGAGGGAGCAGTCTGATGCCCTTCTTCGAGGAGATCGAGATCGGCCACCGGCGCGAGATCGGCGCCTACACGTTCACCGCGGAGTCCATCAAGACGTTCGCCGGAAAGTTCGATCCGCAGCGCTTCCACCTCGACGAGAAGGAAGGCGAGAACTCGCTGTTCGGCGGGCTCGCAGCTTCCGGTTGGCACGTCGGCTCGGCCTGCATGAGCCTGCTTGTCGCGGATGGCCAGCGCCTGGCGCGTGAGGCCGCTTCGCGCGGCGAGGAGGTCGCGGTGTGGGGGCCATCGCCGGGCTTTCGCGACCTGCGCTGGATCAGGCCGGTGCTCGCCGGCGACACCGTCGCCTACGTCAACGAAGTCATCGACAAGCGCAGCTCCGCCTCGCGCCCCGGCTGGGGCATTCTGACGGCCCGCACCACCGGCACCAACCAGCGCGGCGAGGAGGTCTATTCCATCACCGCCAGCGCCTTCGTGCCGATGCGGAAGGGCGGTTAGACCTGTTCCAAGATGAACGGTCTAAATGTGTGCGCGAGTGTTGCCCGCGCGCTATGGACGCGATTCCGGGCGGCTGCCATAAGCCTGCTCAACATGATGACCCGCGAAGCAGTTGGCGGAACCATCGAGTTGCTAACCAATTATGAACCTGTCGCTGTCTAATTGAAACGAATTGGGCAGAGAACAGGGGACGAGGACCATGGCAGACCGCGGCGCACTCAAGCTGGTGGGATTCATCTTTGCGACCGCGACGCTGGCAGTGATGCTGGTCGCCGGCATGGTGGTGAAGGGCTATGCCGATGGCGGCTACACCCTGGAAGCCTCGACGGTCGACGCGAGCCGTTAAGGGCTCGTTAACTCTTCGGGGCCGGATGTCCGGCCTCCGCCGTCAGCGGCTATAGACGAACGCCAGCACCGCGATCGCGACCGCCAGCAATCCGACGAAGCGCAGCATGATCGTGCCGAACTGGTTCGGCGCGGGCCGCAGCGGTATAGGGTCCGTGTTGTCGGGCCGAATGCTTTCCATCTGAAATGTCCCCAGGCCCGGCCGCAAGGCTGCGGGCGCTTGGCATTGGTCGGCGGGGAGGGGCGGTGGGTTCAAAGTGAACCGGGTCGGCTGCATTGACTGTGTGAACGCATGTCTACTGCCCCAATCTTTCGCAGCCACACCCTCCGCTGTCATGCCCCGGCTTGCCGCCTTCGCTGAAGCTTCGGCGGCCGGGCGAGCTTGTGCCCCGGCGTAGCCTTAGCGAAGGCGGCAAGTCGGGCGATGACACCTATTGTGGGGAGCTTGTGCGCACCCAACTCCCCCAGAATCAAAACCGCCGCGCCCCTTGCGGGACGCGGCGGCCGGTGATGCTTGACGCGAGTGATCAGCTGTTGCGCAGGCCGTCGGCGGCGCGCTTCCACTGCGCGACGTTGTCGGCGATCATGCGGGTCGACTTCATCGCGGCCTGGCTGAGCTGGGCATAGCCGGAGATCTCGCGCTGGACGCGCTGGCCTTCGGCATGGAGCAGGTCGCGCAGGCTCTCGAGCTCGGAGATCAGGTTCTCGATCTCGGCGAGCGAGGTGCCGGCGACGCGCTGGATCAGCGAGTTGACGTTGGTGACGGTGGCTTCCGCGCTCGGATCGAGCGGCGGCGTGTCGGTGGTCCCCGATGCCGGCCGGCGCAGATAGGCGATGTCGTTGCGGACGAAGTCGCGGATGCCGGCTTCGACTTCCGTCACTGCGGCGAGGTTGGTGTCGACCGTCTCGGTCTCGGTGGGTTCGGTCTTTTCCGGACGCATGGCGTTCATCGTTATTCCCCTGTTCGCGTTGAGCGCAGCGCGAGTGTCCCCCGCACGACGAGTTCGGTCATCCGACTAGGGCGTCGGATTTTGACCGCAACTTGGCGGAGATACGGCAAGGGCGGACGATTCGGGGGCTTTGCCGTGGCGTATGGTTACGAGAGTCTGAACTGCTGGGAAAACGAACCTATCCCGGGATGATGGCAGAGGGGGCGCTGGACTGCTACCAGCTTTTCTTGAAGCCCGCCGTCAGGCTCTTGTTGATCGCGCCCTGCGAGGTCTCGCCGACCGAGCCGGAGACGGTGACGTTGTCGAACAGCTTTTGCTCGGCGCCGACCTTGCGCAGCCATTTGTCGTCGGTGGTCGACAGCGACTGGCCGGCAGTGATGCTGGTGCCGGTGTCGGTGAGGGTGACCTTGGCGCTCTGCTCGGTCTCGTAATTGCGCGTGATGTGGCCGCCGATGCCGGGCACCGCGGTGGTGCCCTGCTGGTTGACGCTGTAGCCGTTCTGGAGCGTCAGCGACGTGTCGCTCGACAGCGGCACCGACTTGATCAGCGACGCCCCGATCTTGCTCTGCTCGGCGCCGGGATCGACGCGGGCTTCCACCGCGGTCTTGTCCCAGATCGAGCCGGCGCCCGGCGCGGTCGCCGCCGCCCAGGCGCTGCCGGAGGATTGCGGCAGGCTGCCGCCATTGGTGGCTTTCTGCGCCAGCAGCTCGGACATCGTCCGCGGCTCGCTCGTCACCGTCATGTCGGCGCCGATGCGGGCGTCCCAGAACGAGGAGACCGACTGCTTCACCGTCACCGCGGAGGAGCCGTTGGCGTTCGCGTTCGACGACCAGTTCAGGCCGTCCTTGGCGGCGGCCTGGGCGCGCTTCTTGGCGGCCATGACGTCGTTGCCGGTGCCGGCGTCGATCGCGAGTTGACTCCAGTCGAGCTTGTCGACGTCGATGCCCTTTAAAATGTCGGGGTCGTTGACGTCGGGGGCTGCGGCGGTCTCTGTGGCTTCGGTCTCGGCCTCGTCGTCAGGCGCAGCCGCCGAGAAGGGCGGGATGATCTGCGCCGAGACCGTCAGAACCGAGCCCAAAACGAATGCGGCCGCCAGCACCGGCAGCCTGGTCCAGCCAAAACCTGTCGAGAATTCCATCGTCCTGCCCGCGAGCCCAGCGCATGCCTGCCGCCACTATAATGCGGCCTTCGGTGATGACCATGCGCCATTCCGTCCGCTCAACACATGGTGATCTATCGTTGCGAAATTGTGGCGGCTCGCCTCGGCCAGAGCATGATCCGGACCCGAAGGGCCGCGCCGGCGCAAAGTGTGCAGCGGTTTTCCCTCGCGACAAACGCGGAACGCGTTTGCGCGGAGATCATGCTCAAACCACTGGAATGGCGAACCAACGGGCCGCGCGAAAGGCGCGCGCCCGATGACGAGCTTCGCCACGACGGCATCCGGCGGGGCTGGAGGCCAGGACGCGGGTCGGGCGAGCATCAATCATCGGTCCCGGCAAGCGGGGCCCGTTGGCGTCCCCCTCAGCCGACGCGGGTCATCTTCGGCAGATGAATGGCGCGGCCGAGTGCCTGTTCAACCAGATCGAAGGTGTCGACCAGCACGCGCATGCTGATCAGCTTGCCCGCCTTGAACTGGGCGAACTGCGCGACCCGCAAGCTGATCGGCTTGTCGGAATCCAGCGCGGTCAGCGAATAGCGCAGCATCGAGGCGGCGGAATCCACGCCGAGCATGATGCTCTCGCGGTCGAAGCGGCGGACGTGGAAATTGTCGGCGAGCTGGCGGATGACGTCGAGCACGGCGTCCCGGCCCTGGCGCGCGCCGAGGAACGGAAACATGTCGATCGGGCCGTAGATCGCCCACTCGACGTCCTCGTCGATCAGGGCCTCGATGTCCCTGAAATCCCGGTCGTTCACCGCGCGATGCAACGCGCGCGAGAAACGCCAGAGGCTGTGCTCTGTCATTTGGGGGCGTCCTGAAGCTGGCTTGCAGAAAAAACGGAAAGCAACCCCATGCACAGAAAAGGTGCGGGGGCCGCTCAACTCATTCGTATACAAATAAAATAGGCGATTTCGGCCAAAACGCAATTCACGTTTTCGCAATGCACAATTGATGCGGGTTTGTGAGATTTACAACAGAACCCCGTAATCTTCCGGTCTCTGCTTCACCTCTCGTCCACCCGCGCGCCCACGATCAGCGGCCCGATCTCCCGCTCCAGCACCTGCTGCACCAGATCGTAGGAATCGATGATCTCGCGGATCTGTGCCACCAGTCCGCCCCGGAAGCTGTAGAACACGGCCATGTCGAACTGCACGACGCGATCGTTGCTGCGCTTCTTGAAGTAGGTGTGCATGTAGGTCGCGACCTCGTCGCCCTCGGCGAGGATGTGCGGCGCCTTGTAGCGGATTTCGGAATAGCGCGACCAGACAGTCTGCCACAGCTCGCGCAGCTCCTGCTTGCCGTGGCGCGGCACCATGTGCGGCAGCACGTCGATCGGCGCGTGGGTGAGAAAGTCGACGTCGTCGGTGCAGCACGACAGCGCGGCCTCGATATCGCCGCGCGCAAAGCTGTCCAGCAGATGCAGCACGCGTTGCCTGTTCAGCGATTCAACCGTCATGCCGCTTCCGCCCTCGTGGGGTGTCGATTGCAAACGCCAATGCGCGCTCTGCGGGTCCATCAATCCGCAAAAACAAAGGTGTCCGGATCATATGACGCGCCGATGCAAGGCCCGGTTCATCAAATGCAATTACCGATTGCGTTCGTGGCCGCCTGCAAGAATTCGAGCGGGTTTTCGCGCCCCGCATGACGCCGCGTGCATGCCGGCGGGCGCGTCCCGCTACGCCCGGCACACGGGAACCCGCGCCCATCGGTGCTCGTTGAGACGCCGAAACTGATCCGGAGACATCGATCATGAAATCCCCGCTTCTCACCGTCGCCGCAGCACTGCTGTTGCTGGGCGCGACCTCCGCCGCCAACGCCAAGGGCTGCATCAAGGGCGCGGTCGTCGGCGGCGTCGCCGGCCACTATGCCGGTCATCACGGCGTCCTGGGCGCCGCCGCCGGCTGCCTCTACGGCAGGCATCACGCCAAGGAGCAGGAAAAGCAGCAGCAACAGCAGGGTCAGGTGAACGGGCAGGGGAAGTTGTAGGCGCGAACGGCACCACATGCTCCCTCGTCATTCCGGGGCGCGCGAAGCGCGAGCCCGGAATCCATAACCACGACAAGCGCGGACGATACTCCGCCGCCTACCTCTTCTTCCACCCCCCGCGCCGTCCCGGCTGCCCGCCCGTCGACTTCGGCGCCGGTCCGAACTCCGGCCCCGACTGCCTTGAGTCCGTCGGCTGGATGATCCGGCTCGTGCTGCCGAACGGCTTTGCCGGCAGGCTCGGGTTTTCGCGATAGGGCAACGACTCCGGCCCGTGCATCTCATCGAGATGCGGCTTGTGCACCTTCGAGCCGCTGCCGCCGCCGCTCGCTTTCAACGCCGAGCTCACGGTTTTCTTCTTCATGGCGCTGACGGGGAGGTTGGCGGCGTCGCCGTACTTCTTGGTGCCGGCGTAGGCGCCGGCCTTGCCCTGCACGGTGCGCTGCTTGACGGTGGGGTCGTCGACCACCGCGAGCTCGGTGGCGCGCAGGCGCTTGACTTCGTCGCGCAGGCGGGCGGCTTCCTCGAAGTTCAGATCGGCGGCGGCCTCGCGCATGCGGGTTTCGAGATCGGCGAGCACGGCTTCAAAATTGTGGCCAATCGAGATGACGTCGTCGGTCATGTCGTGGCCGCCGACCTCGACCAGCACGTGGTCGCGCTCGTAGACGGAGTTGAGGATGTCGCCGATCTGCTTCTTCACGCTCTCCGGCGTGATGCCGTTGGCGGTGTTGTACTCGACCTGCTTTTCGCGGCGCCGATTGGTTTCCGCGATGGCGCGCTCCATCGAGCCCGTCATCTGGTCGGCATAGAGGATCACCTTGCCGTCGACGTTGCGCGCGGCGCGGCCGATGGTCTGAATCAAGGACGTTTCACTGCGCAAAAAGCCTTCCTTGTCGGCGTCCAGAATCGCGACCAGTGCGCATTCGGGAATGTCGAGGCCTTCGCGCAAGAGGTTGATGCCGACCAGCGCGTCGAAGGCGCCGAGACGGAGGTCCCTGATGATCTCGATACGCTCGATGGTGTCGATATCGGAGTGCATGTAGCGAACGCGAATACCCTGCTCATGCAGATATTCGGTGAGGTCCTCCGCCATGCGCTTGGTCAGCACGGTGATCAGCGAGCGATAGCCGGCCTGCGCGGTGGCGCGCACCTCGCCGACGAGATCGTCGACCTGGGTGCGGGCCGGGCGGATGTTGACGGGCGGATCGATCAGGCCCGTCGGGCGAATGACCTGCTCGACGAACACGCCGCCGCTTTCGTTCAGCTCCCAGCCGCTCGGCGTCGCCGACACCGCGACCGTCTGTGGCCGCATCATGTCCCATTCCTCGAAGCGGAGCGGGCGGTTGTCCATGCAGGAGGGCAGGCGGAAGCCGTATTCGGCCAGCGTCGCCTTGCGGCGGAAGTCGCCACGGAACATGCCGCCGATCTGCGGCACGGTGACGTGGCTCTCGTCGGCGAACACCAGCGCATTGTCGGGGACGTATTCGAACAGCGTCGGCGGCGGCTCGCCGGGCAGGCGCCCGGTGAGATAGCGCGAATAGTTCTCGATGCCGGCGCAGCTTCCGGTCGCCTCCATCATCTCGAGATCGAAGGTGGTGCGCTGCTCCAGCCGCTGCGCTTCCAGCAGACGGCCCTGGTCGTGGAGCTGGTCGAGCCGCTGCTTCAGCTCCGATTTGATCGACTTGATCGCCTGCACCAGCGTCGGGCGCGGCGTCACATAGTGCGAGTTGGCGTACATCTTGATGAATTCGAGCTCGTCCTGCTTGTGGCCGGTGAGCGGATCGAACTCCTCGATGGTCTCGATGGTGTCGCCGAACAGGTTCACACGCCAGGCCCGGTCTTCGTAGTGCGCCGGGAAGATGTCGATGACGTCGCCGCGCACGCGAAACGTGCCGCGGGTGAAATCGGCCTGGGTGCGCTTGTACTGGAGGGCAACGAGGTCGGCGATGAGCTGGCGCTGGTCGATGCGCTCGCCCTTCTTCAGCGCGAAGGTCATCGCGGTGTAGGTCTCGACCGAGCCGATACCGTAGATGCAGGACACCGACGCCACGATGATGACGTCGTCGCGTTCGAGCAGCGCGCGCGTCGCCGAGTGGCGCATGCGGTCGATCTGCTCGTTGATCGAAGAATCCTTTTCGATGTAGGTGTCCGTGCGAGGGACGTAGGCCTCCGGCTGGTAGTAGTCGTAATAGCTGACGAAATACTCGACCGCGTTGTCGGGGAAGAAGCTCCTGAACTCGCCGTAGAGCTGGGCGGCGAGCGTCTTGTTCGGCGCCAGGATGATGGCGGGCCGCTGCGTCGCCTCGATCACCTTGGCCATGGTGTAGGTCTTGCCGGAGCCGGTGACGCCGAGCAGCACCTGCGAGCGGTCGTTGCGCTGGATGCCTTCGACCAGCTCGGCGATCGCGGTCGGCTGGTCGCCGCGCGGCTGGTACGGCGATTTGATCTCGAAGCGCACGCCGCCTTCGGACTTTTCCGGGCGCGGCGGGCGGTGCGGCGTCCACACCTTGGTGGAGCCGTCGTCCCTGCGGAACTCCGGCCGGCCCTCGCGGATCAGCGATTCCAGCGCGTCGGCGGTCGCCTTGACGCCGAGCGCCTCCATCTTGGTACGTGGCGGACGCGCCAGCGCTTCGGCATCGTCCTCTTCGGTGGGAAGTCCGAGCTGCCGCGCCAGTTCCGGATCGAGCGTCGGGATCGTGGCCGCGGTGCCGTAATTGGCCTGCGGCGCTTCATCGAAACCGCCGCTCTCCGAGGCGCGCGCGCCCGGCGGCTGCGGATTCGGCCGCAGCGGCTTGGCATTATCCTGCGGAAACTCCTTTGGCGTCGAGGCGCGTGCGCGATGGGCGGCAGCCTCGCCCCCGGCGCGGCGGTCGCGCGAATTGTCCGGCGGCGGCTGCAGCCCGGTGCCCGATCCCAGCCCGGCATCGCCGCGATTGATCGCGGGATTGAGCAACTCGGCCAACGCCGGCCCGATCGGTTGCACATCAGGCCGATGTGCCTTGGAGTTCGGGGCTTTGGATTTGGGGGATTTCGGGGGAGCAGGTTTCTTCGCCATGCCCCGAATATGGGACGAGTCAGCGCTTCAGAAAAGGGCGAATGCCCTTCCGTGCTCAGGCTGCTGACAGCAGGTTGGCAGCAGGAGCCATGATCGCCCCGACGCGACAAATTTGTCGTTGCGTCGGACGGCGATGGCGCTACTTTAGGTAGTGTTTATTGCGCGATGATCTGACCATTTTCATGCATCTCGGCGGCGCTTTCGGCCGCAGGCGCGGCCAGTCGCCTCAACAGCGGGTAGATTCCATGACAATCAATTTCATCCCGAACGACCCCAATGCCGTGACCGACATGCCGCAACGGCAGCAGGACGCGCGGCCCGACCGTCCGGCCGGGCGTGCAAATTTCAACTATGAGGCTCACGCGGCCGAGGCCCCGTTCGGTGTCAATCAGCGGGACTTTCTGTTCTGGCAGAGCCGGGAAGCGGCGCTCGCCGCTGTGGAGGCCTGGGAGACCTATGCCGGCAACCTCGCCAGATGGTCGCAAGGGCCTCGCATCGACATCAGCCTGACCTACAATGACGGTGAAACGGTCGGCCCCCGGCGGTTGAATGCCTATTACGACACGCAAGGTGTTCGGTTCTTCGACTTCAACGACGGCACCACAACCACCTTCTCCGCGGCCAGCACCGACACGGTCAGCCATGAGGTCGGCCACGCCCTGCTCGATTCCCAGCGGCCGGAGCTGTTCAACAGCCCGCTACCTGAGGTCGGAGCGTTTCACGAAGCGTTCGGCGACGTGGTTGCCCTGCTGACCGCGCTGTCGGACCAGGCGACGCGGATCAAGCTGCTTCAGATCACGCCCGACCTGTCCCAGCCGAATTTCGTCGAGGCGAGTTCCGAATATCTGTCGGCCGCCATTCTCAAGCAGTTCGGCAACGTCAACCCCTCGAAGCCGCGGCGGGCGCTGAATACGTTCAAATGGCAGCTGCCCAGCACCTTGCCGGCCGGCAAGTTCGAAGATCCGCCCGAATTGCTCACGCGCGAGAGCCACAATTTCAGCCGCGTCTTCACCGGCGCATTCTATGACACGCTCCGCGGCGTGTTCGCGGCGAGCGGCGCCGGCAGCGAGGCGGCGCTGCTGACCGCCGCGCAGACCTGCGGCAGGCTGTTGGTCGAAGCGGTGCGGCAGACGCCGGAGACGGCGCGATATTTTCAGTCCGTGGGCCGGGCCATGGTCAAGGCCGACGGCCAGATCAACAACGGCGCCAATCGCGAGATCATCGGCAAGGCGTTCTCCGATCACGACATCATGCTCGGCAGCGCCGCCATGACCGCGCCGACGGCGGCGTTGGCGGGGCCGCCACCCAAGATCCTGAAGGCGAGCGCCACGATCGCGCCGAGCACGCTCTCGGATCTGCGCGAGCGGATCGGCGCGAAGGGCGCCAGATTCGCGATCCGCCCGCTCGCCATGCTCGGGGAGGGCGTGGCGGAAGCGGTGCATCGGCGCGAAGTCCCGCTCGGCGATATCGACACCAGACTTCGCGGCGTGGTCGCCTTCGCGGCGGAGCCGGTTCTGATCGGCCGCTCCGGCGCCCGTGCGGCGGTGCTCGGCGCGTTGCCAGAGCACAATCGCACGGAGGACGAGGTCGGCGCCTTCGTCGAGACGCTGCTCAGGAACGGTCGCATCGAGCTCGACGGCAAGCCGAAGGCGGCCGCAAAGACGGCGAAGAAGAAAGGGCTGGTGGCCGCCGCCGCGGCCGACGATGCGTCGTCGAACAATATTCGCACCCACGTCATCCGCACGGTCGGCGGCAAAAAGGTGCTGACCCGCATCCGCTTCCTGTGCGGCTGCTGCATTTGAGGCGGCGGTCTGCGGTCAAAAGGCCGTCAAGCGGCGGCGGCGCAGAATGCGCCGCCCCTCAGAATCCGTTTCCACCCGATAGGTCGGCAGCACGGGCGATGCGGGATCGGGCGGACCGTCGGCGATCTGCTTGTTGGCCGCGAGCGACTGCACATTCAGAATGGCCTCGGCCACGTCGTCAGGACGAGGCGTCGAGTGCACCGTGGTGATGCGACCGGCCGAATCGAGGCTCGCCGCGACCTCCACCGGCAACTCAACATGCACGTCGTTGAAGCTGCCGAGGTCGGGCGAATGCAGCTGCACCAGATTGCGTGCAGTGCCGCGGAGCTTGTTCGGGCTGAGGTCCTCGATGGATTGAAGCTTCAGGCCACGGTCGGCCAAAGCGGGTCTGAACACCGCTTCGCTGTTCTTGAAACCGGCGGCGCCAATGTCCTGCGAGATCAGCAAGGGGGCCTGCGACCAGGATGTGAAATCGGTGCCATATCGCAGGGTCTTCATCCCAAGTTTGCGGCAGGCCGCTATATGCTCGGCATTTTCCGTGATGAACAGCGCCTGATTCAAGCCGCCATCGACACCGGCGCGCTTAAAGGCTGTCTCGAACACCAAGGCATCGGGCTTTCTCGCGCCGGCATGGGTCGACAGCGTCACGCGTTCCTCGACCGGTTCGAAGAAGCGCCGCAGGCCGGTCCTGTCGAGCAACTCAAGGTATTCGGCAAAGGTCGCAGCGATCGCCCGTGATGTCCGCGGTTCAGGCATCGTGTAGTCCGAGACCAGGCACACGACCAGCGGCGCGTGGTCCGCCGTCTCGAAGGTCTCGATCACGCCGAGCGCGTCCTCGACGCCGGGAAACGGTTTTTCATTGGCGGAGTCGATCAGTGTATCGCCGAGATCGAGCAGCAGAGCCTTGATCATCCGTCATGCCTCGCCTGCGCGCGCGGTTGCTGCGCCAGCATAGCAGTTGCAGGGGCCGGATGGAATTGCGATTGCGAGCGTGCGACCGGATCGCCGGTCGCGCCTTACGCCGCCGGCGGCGGGGCCTCGTCGTCGTTGCTCGCCCGGTGCGGCTCGAGGATGTCGAGATGGATCCCGCCGCAATCGGTGCAGCGCATGGTCCAGTACTCGCACCCGGCGCGGCCGCCGATCACGCGAAGCACCGCGAGATCGCCATCGCATTCGGGACATTTCGACAGCACATTGCGGGCATAGATTCTCGGCCGCGGCGTGTCTTCGAATTCGATGACTGACATGACCGGTTCCCCCTTTATGCTGCGCTGTCCCTTGGTTCGCTTGGAGTCCCGCGCTTATTCGTCGTCGTGGTCGTCGGCCCGCCGGCGGAAGCGGTCGATGTGGTGCTTGGCATCGGCGATCGCCGCGTTCTGATCCGGCCAGGCGAAACCGACTTCCATGGCCGGAAACAGCACGCCGTCGATGGCGAGGGGGCTGAGATCGGCGCGGCGGATGCGGGCATGCCAGAGGCCTTTGCCGGCCTCGAAGGATTCGATGTCAAAGCCGTCGTAGATGGTCGTCATTGTAGTCCCCAAATGTTCCGTAAGTGTCTTGTTGAAGGGTCAGGGGACCACGTTTGGCGGGTTCAGTATGTGAAGCCATTCACAAGCGGCCGGCTTTTTTGCCCAGGGCCTCGTGGAACGGGCGTCAGTTCCGCGGCGCGGCGCGGCCGATCCGCCTGGCGGGGCGTGCGGCGGGCTCCGAGGCCGCCCGCATGATCCAGCGCCGGAACGCGGCGAAGTCGCGCTGCTCGGTCTGAAAACTGCGATACAGCAGGTACCAGCGCATGCCCTTGGGAACCGAGAGATCGAACGGCGCGACCAGCCGGCCGGCGGCGAGATCGTCGTCGATATAGGGCCGGATGCCCATGGCGATGCCGAGGCCGTCGGCGGCGGCCTGGAGCGCCTGGCCGTAGAACTGGAATTCCGGTCCGCGCGCGTTGATGCGGGTGAGGTTCGCCGCCTTGAGCCAGATCGGCCAATCCTCCGGCGAATGCGTGACGCGGATCAGGCCTGGCCCTTTGAGGTCGGCGGGCCGCTTCAGGCCGGTGGCGAGGCGAGGCACGCAGACCGGCGTGAGGTCGCCGGCGAATAGCGGCTCGGCGACCAGGCCGGGCCAGTCGCCGGTGCCGAGCTTGATGCCGCAGCTCCAGTCCTCGCCGAATGGGACCTCGGCACCACCGGTGGTGAAGCGCACCTCGATGTCGGGCTCCTCGCTGCGAAACTCCGACAGGCGCGGGATCAGCCAGCGCATCGCAAAGGTGTGGCCGACGCCGATGGTGAGCACGCGGACGCTGGAGGGCGCCGTCACCTGCGCGGTGAGGCTTGCCAGCGCGTCGAAGATCGGCGTCAGCCCGCCTTGATAGGCGCGGCCTGCCTGCGTCAGCACGAGCTTGTTGGCCTTGCGCTCGAACAGCGCGACGCCAAGACGTTCCTCCAGCAGATGCACCATGCGGCTGACGGCCGCCGCCGACACGCTGAGCTCGAGCCCGGCCGCCGCAAAACTGCCGGTCCGCGCCGCCGCCTCGAATGCCTTGATGCCGTTGAGAAACAGCAGCCGCCGCAAATGACCCACCCTCAGGAAAGCTGATGCAAGGCCAAGATAACTCAGTTTGCGCAGCCGGGGCAAGCGAGGCACAAGAATGAGAGTAATTCCAAGTTGTGTTTCGGGGCCGCCGCCGCGTTCTTCGCCTCTCCCCGCACGCGGGGAGAGGCCGGAGTTTGCGAGAGCAAATTCGGGGTGAGGGGGACTCTCCGCGAGTCTCTCTGCCACCTTCCTTGCGGAGACTCCCCCTCACCCCACCCTCTCCCCGCAAGCTGGGCGAGGGAGTGATGCAGCCTTCGTCTCTTACGTGCTTGCAGGAGAATCTCTCGTGACGCCCATCATGATCGCTGCCCTTGGATTGCTGATGGTCGCCACCGCGTTCCTGTCGGGGCTGTTCGGCATGGCGGGCGGGCTGATCCTGATCGGCGTGCTGCTGGCGCTGATGCCGCTGCCGACCGCGATGGTGCTGCATGCGATCACGCAGATGGCCTCGAACGGCTGGCGCGCGTTCCTGTGGCGCGCGCATATCCGCTGGCGGCCGGTCGCGAACTACATGGTCGGCGCTGCCGTCGCGCTCGCGGCCTGGTCGCTCACCCGCTATGTGCCGGACAAGCCGATGGCGCTGCTGCTGCTCGGCATCACCCCGTTCATGGCGCGGCTGCTGCCGTCGAACATCAAGCCGGATCCCGACCGTCTCTGGCAGGGCACCGTCTATGGCACGATCTGCATGGGCTTGATGCTGATGACCGGCGTGTCCGGCCCGTTGCTCGACACCTTCTTCCTCGGCGGCGATTTCGGCCGGCGCGAGAAGGTGGCGACGAAGGCGATGTGCCAGCTCGTCAGCCATTTCACCAAGCTCGTCTATTTCGGCGGCATCATCGACCAGGCCGCGAGCCTCGATCCCGTGCTCGCCGGCGTCGCGATCGCAGCCTCTATGCTCGGCACCACGCTGGCGCGGCGCATCCTCGAAGCCATGACCGACCAGCAATTCGTGGCCTGGTCGAACAAGCTGATCACCACCATCGCTTGCTACTACATCGCCTATGGCGGCTGGCTCCTGCTTCGTACCCCGGTGCTGGCGGCTTTCGACAAGGGAGGTTTGCAATGAGCGAGATGGCCGACCCGCTGGTGCTGGACTTCGTCGAATGGATCGCGCGCGAGCCGCGCGCCTATGCCGAGGTGATCGCGACCTGGAAGACCTCATGCCCGCGTCTCACGATCTGGGAAGACGCCGCCGAGCGCGGCTACGTCACCCGCGAAACGATTGCAGGCGTGGGGCTGATCATCGCGGTGACGACGGACGGCGAGAAGTTGCTGCGCACGAACGGGCGTTGACACACACCTCCGCCGCCACATCGTCATTGCGAGCGCAAGCGAAGCAATCCAGAATGGGAGACCCTCACCCTGAGGAGCGCGCATCTTGCGCGCGTCTCGAAGGGCGAGGCCGAGATCGGGCCTTCATCCTTCGAGACGCGCGTTCCGCGCTCCTCAGGATGAGGCTCTGGCAGGGAAGGCCTTTCATGTCGCTCAAGCTCTTCGAACTCGTCGGTACCGATGCCGCGCGCCCGTTCAGCCCATATTGCTGGCGCACGCGGATGGCGCTGGCGCACAAGGGGCTGTCGGCGGAATCGCTGCCCTGGCGCTTCACCGAGAAGGGCGCGATTTCGCCGCACGGCTCGGAGAAGGTCCCGGTGCTCCTGCATCATGACAAGCCCGTGATCGATTCCTGGGCGATCGCGAACTATCTCGAAGACAATTTTCCAGACCAGCCGTCGCTGTTCGGCGGCGAGGGCGGCCGCGCCATGGCGCGCATGCTCAATGCCTGGGGCGACATCGCCATCGTCGGCGGCCTCTCTCTGCTGATCGTCGCCGACATCCCGAAAAACCTCGGCCAGGTCGACGCCGCCTATTTCCGCCAGTCGCGTGAGGCGCGGTTCGGCAAGCCCCTGGAAGAGGTCCAGGCGAGCCGCGAGACCGGCGTCGTCGCGTTCCGCAAGTCGCTCGAAGTAATGCGGCAGACGTTCAAGACGCAGGCCTATCTCGGCGGCAGCGCGCCGAACTATGCCGACTATATCGTGTTCAGCGGTTTTCAATGGGCGCGTGTGGTGAGCCCGTTCAGGCTGCTGGAAGTGGATGATCCCGTCTATGCGTGGCGCGAAAAACTGCTCGACGCGTTCGACGGCATGGCGCGGAAGTCGCCGGGGCACGCGGTGTAAGGCAGGCTCTCTCGACACCGTCGTCCCTGCGAACGCAGGGGACCCATACCGCGTGATCTGAATGTTGCGGATGGTCGCATACCGAACGACGAGTCTTCGCCAAACGCCTTCCTGTGGTTATGGGTCCCTGCGTCCGCAGGGACGACACCGAGGTTGTGGCGATCCTCTCACGCTTAACGAGCCGCGCTCACCGCCTCCGCCGCCGCCTTCCTCAGACACTCCCGGCACAAACAATCCTCGCCCTTGACCGGCATCGGCAGGCGCGCCGTTTCCTCCGCGCACCAGCAGGTGCCCGAGAGATCGCAGCCGAATTCGGTGCCGCAACGGGAGCAGGCGAGGCGGCGCGGTTCCGGCAAGGGAAATTCGGAGGGAAATTCTTTCGGATTTGTCATGATTTGCCCAAAGGCTTCGCCGTCATTTTCATGCCGGGTTCATCTCCCGCTACGGTATATTAGGCGTTGCGCTCAGACTCGGAAAGCGGTTGGCAACGCGCGAAGGACACATCGATGGCCCGCGATTCGCAAGCTGCCCTCGTCGCGCTCAACCGTTTCGGTTTCGGAGCGCGCGGCGGGGCGTCCGGCGATCTCATCAACGCGGCCTCMGATCCGCGCGGCTTCGTGAAGGCGGAACTCGCGCGCCCCAACGGCGTGCTGCTGGAGGCGCCGGGCCTGCAATCGACACCGCAGCTGGGCCAGGCCGTGTTCGCCTATCAGGACCAGGTCAAGCAGGCGCGCGAGGCCGCAAAGGCTGCTGCGCCCGCTGAAGGGGCGCAGCAGGCACCGGCCGATCCGAAGCCGGGGCTGCGCCGCAATCTCTCGCTCAATGCGGCCGCGACCGAGATCGCCGGCCAGATGGCGGAGGCCAAGCCCGCCGACAATGCGGCGAAACCGGACGCCATGCAGCCCAACGCTGCCGCGCCCCCTGCCGCCAAGCCCGCGCCGCAGCCGCTCAACGTGATCCAGAAAACCTTTCGTGCCGAGGCGCTGGCGCGGTTGCAGCGCGCGACGCTGGTCGAGTGCGGCTTCACCGAGCGGCTGGTGGTGTTCTGGTCCAACCATTTCTGCATCTCCGCGAGCAAGGGCGAGCTGGCGCGGATCTGGGCCGGCGCGTTCGAGCGCGAGGCGATCCGGCCGCATGTGCTCGGGCGCTTCGCCGACATGCTGAGGGCGGTCGAGCAGCATCCGGCGATGCTGTTCTTCCTCGACAACCAGCAATCGCTCGGGCCGGACTCGCGCGCCGGGCAAAACCGCAAGCGCGGGCTGAACGAAAATCTCGCGCGCGAGATCATGGAGCTGCATACGCTCGGCGTCGGCGGCGGCTACACACAGGACGACGTCACCTCGCTCGCGCGCATCATCACCGGCTGGACCTTTGCCGGAAGGCAGGGGCAGCTCGGCACGCCCGGCTCCTTCGCGTTCAACGCCAACGCGCATCAGCCCGGGCCGCAGATGTTGCTCGGCAAGACCTACGAGCCGACCGGACTCGCGCAAGGCGAGGCCGCGCTCGCCGACATCGCGCGCCACCCTTCGACCGCCAATTTCATCGCCACCAAATTCGTCCGCCATTTCGTTGCCGACGATCCGCCGCCGGCCCTCGTGGCGCGATTGCGCGACGTCTTCGTCAAGACCGACGGTGATCTCAAGGCGATGGCGACGGCGCTCGTCGATTCCGACGAAGCGTGGAAGGCGCCGCTGACCAAGATGCGCTCGCCCTACGACTTCGTGGTCGCGAGTGGCCGGCTGCTCGCGCGCGTGCCGGAGGATCCCGGCGGCTATCTCAACAATCTCAATCTGCTCGGCCAGCCACTGTGGTCGCCGGCCGGTCCCAATGGCTTCCCGGATACCAGCGCGGCCTGGGCCGCACCCGAAGGCATCAAGCTCCGGCTCGACATCGCGGCACAAATGGGCGCGCGGCTTGGGCCCAATATCGATCCGCTCGACTTGCTCGAATTCGCCGCCGCTGATGCGGCGTCCATCGAGACGCGCAAAACCATCGAACGGGCGGAATCGCGCCAACAGGCATTGGCGCTGCTGCTGATGTCGCCGGAAATGCAGAGGAGATGATGATGATCGACTGCGTCGAGAACCGGCTCCTCACCTCGCGCCGCGGCCTGCTGCTCGGCGGCGCGTCCTTCGCGGCCTGGGCCTATCTGCCGAAATTTGCGCGCGCGGCCGGCGGGCGCGATCCGCGATTGATCGTGGTGATCCTGCGCGGCGCGCTCGACGGGCTCTCGACCGTCGCACCGCTCGGTGACCCCGATTATGCCGGCCTGCACGGCTCGATCGCGCTTGCCGCCGACGGCGCGCATCCCGCGATCATGCTCGATACTTTCTTCGCGCTGCATCCGGCGATGCCGGAATTCGCACGCATGTATCGCGACATGCATGCCGCGGTGATCCATGCCGTTGCGACGCCCTATCGCGACCGCTCGCATTTCGATGGCCAGGACGTGCTCGAAAGCGGCTATGCCGGCCCCGGCCGCGTGCAATCCGGCTGGCTCAATCGCGCGCTCGATGCGCTGCCGCGCGGCGAGCGTGTGTCGAGCGGGCTCGCGGTCGGTCCGACCACGCCGCTGGTCTTGCGCGGCAATGCGCCAACCGTCGGCTGGGCGCCGGTGGCGCTGCCGCAGGCCGACGACGACACCGCGATGCGGCTGGTCGATCTCTATCGTCACCGCGATCCCGCGCTGGCCTCCGCGCTGTCGCAGGGCCTCCAGTTGGAGAAGGCCGCGAGCGGCGACGACATGAAGCCGAAGCCCGGCAATCAGGTCGCGCAGATGCGGCAGGTCGCGCGCGGCGCGGCAAAACTGATGGCGGCCGACGACGGCCCGCGCATCGCCGCGCTCGCCTTCGACGGCTGGGATACGCATGCCAATGAAGGCGGTCCGGTCGGGCGTCTGGCCTTCCTGCTCGGCGGCCTCGATGGCGCGCTTGCCGAGTTCGAAAGCGGCCTCGGCGAGCGCTGGCGCGACACCGCAATCGTCGTCGCCACCGAGTTCGGCCGCACCGCGCGCATCAACGGCACCGACGGCACCGATCACGGCACCGGAACGATCGCGCTGCTCGCCGGCGGCGCGGTGAAAGGCGGCCGCGTCATCTCCGACTGGCCCGGCCTCAAGCTCGCCAATCTCTACGAAGGCCGCGACCTCAAGCCGACCACGGATTTGCGCTCTGTGATCAAGGGCGTGCTGCAGGGACAGTTCGGCCTGTCCGATCGCGTGCTGGCCGAGACGGTGTTCCCGGACAGCGCCGCAGCGCGGCCGATGAAGGGATTGGTGGCGTAATAACAGCCACCGTCATTCCGTGCCCGCGCCTTGCGGTGCGTCCCGGAATGACGACATGATGAGCCGAGCATCAGGAGATCACCCGCATGTACATCGCCATGAACCGCTTCCGCGTCACCAAGGGCTCTGAAGCCGCTTTCGAACAGGTCTGGCTCTCGCGCGACACGTTTCTCGACGGGGTGCCTGGCTTTGTCGAGTTTCATCTGCTGCGCGGCCCCGAGCTCGAGGACCACACGCTCTACGCATCGCACACGGTCTGGGCGAACCATGCCGCGTTCGAGGCGTGGACCAAGTCGGAGGCGTTTCGCGCGGCACATCAGCGCGCTGGCGACAACAAGCCGCTTTATCTCGGCCATCCCCAGTTCGAAGGCTTTGAGGTGATGCAGACGGTGGGACGCGGCGCGAAGTAACGCGCCGCGCTTTAAACATCAGCCCTGGGTGATCTTGTCGATCTCCGCCATCTCATCGGCGCTGAGCTTCCACGCGATCGCCTTGACGTTCTGCTCGATCTGCTCGACGCGGGTGGCGCCTGCGATGACGCTCGAGACCTGCGGGCGGCCGGCGAGCCAGGAGAAGGCGAGCTCGAGCATCGAGTGTCCGCGCGCTTGCGCAAAGGCCTGCAGCTTCTCGACGATCGCCTCGTTGCGCGGGGTGACGTAGCGGTCGCGCAGCCGCGGAGTTTGGCCAAAGCGGGTGTCGCCGGGTGCGGACTCACCCTTTTTGTATTTGCCGGTCAGAAGTCCGCTTGCGAGCGGGAAGAACGGCAACAGGCCGAGCTTGTATTCCGTTGCTGCCGGCAGCAGGTCCTTCTCGATGTCGCGCACGACCAGGGAATATTCGTCCTGGCAGGAGACGAAGCGGCTGACATTCATCGCGCGCGCGACATACTCCGCTTCCGCAATCCGCCACGCCGGAAAGTTGGAATTGCCGATGTAGCGGACCTTGCCCTGGCGAACGAGATCGTCGAGCGCGCGAAGACTCTCCTCGATCGGCGTCAGCGGGTCGTAATCGTGCTGCTGGTAGAGGTCGATGTAATCGGTTTTCAGCCGCTTCAGGCTCGCGTCCACGGCCTCCATGATGTAGCGGCGCGAGGCGCCCTGCTTGGTTCCGTCCTCCGCCATCGGCTTGGAGTATTTCGTCGCCAGCACGATGTCCTTGCGGCGATCGCCCAGCACGGCGCCGAGCACGTTTTCCGAGCCGCCCATGGCCGAATAGATGTCGGCAGTGTCGAACAGCGTGATGCCGAGATCGAGCGCGCGGTGGATTACCTTGCGCGAGGCCTCGAGGTCGATGCGCTGGCCGAAATTGTTGCAGCCGAGCCCGACCGCGGACACGCGCAGGCCGGAGGCGCCGAGATTACGAATTTCCATGGGAGGTCCTGTCAGGAGAAAGCGGGCCATTGTGGCCGCGCTGCCCGCTAGCGGCAAGGCGTCGCCTTGCGTTGCTGCCATGCTGCCGGGAACTGAAGCCAAAAAAATGCGGCCCCTGTCAGACGCGGCGACTGACGGGGACCGCTTTGGGGCGCTTGATCGGTGACGGGGGGCCTGATCAGACGCAGGTGCAACGTAGTCCCGCTATGTTACGCGCGGGTGACAGGCAGAGTTATCCACAGGGACTCCGCGGCTGCCGCGATCAGAAGATCTTGCGATAGACGATGAAGCCGGAGCGCTCGGCGACCTTGTCGTACAGGCTCTGCGCCGTGACGTTGGTCTCGTGCGTCTGCCAGTAGACCCGCGGGGACCCCGCGAGCTTTGCGCGCTCGTAGACACCGTAGATCAGCGCCGAGGCGACGCCCTTGCCGCGCGAGGCCTCCAGCGTGAACAGGTCCTGCAGATAGCAGGACGGTTCGATCGCCGTGGTGCTGCGGTGAAACAGATAGTTCGTCATGCCGAGCAGCTTGCCGTCGCTCTCGGCGACCAGCCCATGCACCGGCTCATAGCCATCGAAGAAGCGCTGCCACGTCATCCGCGTGATTTCGGGCGCCAGCGCGGTCGGGCCGGAGCGGCCGTAGAAAGCGTTATAGCCATCCCACAACGGCAGCCATTGATCGTAGTCCTGTTTCGTGACGGAGCGAATGGTGAGCGACATGTGGGTTTCCGCGATCTCGGAGGACGCAAGGCGATGAAGCGTCCTTCATACGTGATGATCGCACTGCCGATCAATCGCGCCGTCGCATCACTCCGCGACGCGCAAGTACCGCATCAGCCTGCGGCCCGCGGGATCGCGCAGCGAGCGGTAGTACTCGGCGCGCGCGGGCGGGTCGGTGTGGCGCACGAGGTCGGTCACGGGCGTGTAGCTCAGCATGCGCCCGCCATCGGGCAGGACGGCGCAGACGAAGCGCAGCACCTCGCCATTGCGCAAGGCGATGTTGATCGGCGTGGCATCGCCGATCCGCACCATTTGCATCCGCTGCGCGATGAAGGTGCCGAGCTCATCCTCGGGCAGCTCGAACGCGCCGGTGTCGCGACCGTGATACATCAGCGCAATGAAGGGCGGCTTGCCGTCGGCCACTTCGTCCGGCAGCGCAAAATAGTCGCGAAATGCGCGGTTGATGAATTCGGCACGCGTTTCGGCGTCGAGCAGCACGATGCCGATATCGACCTGGTCGAGCGCGGCCGACAGCCGCGCGGCGGTGGCGTGGCTCTGGCGCTCGGCGGCGAATGTGCCGAGCAGCCGCTCGCGCATCAGGCCGGTGATTGCGGCCGTGCCGGCAGTCGTCACGGCGAGGAGGCCGAGCCGGACCAGATCCGCCGCCGCATAGCCCGGCAGGGCCCGATGGGCCAGAAAGAACAACGCCGCGCCGATCACCGCGACGGCAGCGCTGGTCATGGCGGAAGCGAGACCCGACAGCGAGCCGGCAAGCGCCACGATGCAGACGAACAGGGGCGCAGGGGAGGGAACATGGATATAGCGACCGAGCAGGATCGCCAGCAGCGCAATTGCCGCTGTCAGCGCCGGACCGGAGATCGCACGCCATCCGAACCGCATGGGCCAGTCTCGCTCCTCCCGAACGAGGTAAGGCCGCAACACTGGCTGATCGTTGCGCCCATGCGATGCGATTTCATGCGGTGCGCTTAAGGAGCACTTGCCGGCAAGGGCAAAGCTTTCGGATGATTTTAGGCCAAATGCGCGTGCCTGAGGCGCTGCTGCTGCGCCGGCGCATTCAGAGTCGACGTCCCCGAGCTCTTACGCACGCCGGTGAAAATCAACAGCGATGCCGCGACCAGGATGGCCGCAGTCAGGGTGATTGCAACGACTACCACAGGCGATTTCATCGGTGTCCTGTCGCGATGCCGGTCGGCGCGGGCCGCGCGGCACCCTGAAGGCGGGTCCGGGATGAAACGGGGATCAGACCGGCAGGCCCATCGCCATGGTCGCCTTGGTCGACAGCACCGTCAGGGTGACGATCAGGCACAGCGAGAGCGCGGCAACGGCGAGCGAGGCCACGACCGCGTTGGTCAGCCGGGAAGACGAAACGGTAACGGTTGGGCCCCGAAAGCCTGCCGTGCCGGACGCCCGAATCATGGTCTAAATCCTTCAACGTGCGAGCGAATCACCCGCGACTCGAACAATTTCCCCGTTTCAACCGGCAATATTGGGGCGGCCATAGCGTCGAAAATGGCGAGAATGCGGCATAGGCTGCCCTTGTGCCCGCTATTCCCGGAGCCAGCGCGCCGTCAGGCGCCCGCCGCGATGCTGGCGGGGTCGTCGACGTCGGCGGGCCGCCAGTCCATCGCCACGAAGCCGGGTGCAGCTTCCACGCGCTTCAGCCAGTCCCGGATCGCCGGGAAGGTCGAGAGGTCGTAGTCGCAGCGCTCTGCGAGGTGGGTGTAGCCGTAGAGCGCGATGTCGGCGACCGTGAGCTGGCGGGCGGCGAAATAGGCGTTGGTCTTGAGGTGGTTCTCCATCACCTGGAGCGCGCCATAGCCGCGCTCCATCCAGTCTTCCAGGGAGTGGGTCTGGAGATCGCGGCCGCCCTTGACCAGCGACAGCCAGAAATAGGCGGCGCCGATGTTCGGCTCGAGCGCGTGCTGCTCGAAGAACATCCATTGCAGCGCCTCGGCGCGGTCGATGCGGTTCTCAGGCGCGAGCGGCGTGCCGACCGCGACGTACCAGAGGATGGCGTTGGACTCGGCGAGATAGCGGTCATCGCCGACCTCGAGCAGCGGCACCTGGCCCGACGGGTTCTTGGTCAGAAAGTCCGGCGTGCGACTCTCGCCGCGCAGAATGTCCACTTCGACCGCTTCGTAAGGCACGTTCAACAGGGCCAGCGCAAGGCGGACCTTGTAGCTGTTGCCGGAGCGTTGCATCGAATAGAGCTTGTACATTCTGGGAGTTCGTTCCGAAAACGGGAAGGCGCGGTACTCGTTGCCCAGTACCGCGGCCAAACAATGATGCCGTTGCGAATCCGCCGCAAGACCCGCGCCATAGAAAAACTCGAAAACCCTACCGCACTGCAATGCCGCGGAAGATCATTTTCGCGCGACGCTACAAATCAGATCACGCTTGCGTCAGCGCGCGGACGCATCGCGGCCGCATGTTCGTGCAGGACGATTGAACGGTCGTGATCGCCTCGGCTGCTGACGGGTCCAAGTCTTTCAAAGCAAGTCGCTCAAAGGTTGTCTCAAGTGTCCTCTCGAGCGTCAGACTGCCGTCAGCTTCATGGCGGCGCGCAACGCGCAAAATTGCTCCGAGGACAGGCCTTGCCGGATATGAGGGATTCCGGCGGCAAAGTTACGGAAAATTGCGGGAAAACGCGCCTAGAAGCGCTCCAGATCCGTAAACTTTTTCGAGATCGGGCCGAAGTTTCTTGCGGCGCAGCGGCACACGTTTTAGGGTGACCCATTCCCACAATCGGAGTCGTGAGGCCAAAGGGTTCACGACGCTTGTCAGGAGATGACGATGTCCTTCCTTGCCGCTGCGCTCGACCGTGTGAAGCCGTCCGCGACCATCGCGGTCACGGATAAAGCACGTGCGCTGAAAGCGGCGGGCCGCAACGTCATCGGCCTCGGTGCCGGCGAGCCCGACTTCGACACGCCCGCCAACATCAAGCTGGCTGCGATCCATGCCATCGAAGCCGGCAAGACCAAGTACACCGCCGTCGACGGCATTCCCGAGCTGAAGGAAGCCATCATCGGCAAGTTTCAGCGCGAGAACGGCGTGGCCTACAAGCCGAACCAGATCATCGTCGGCACCGGCGGCAAGCAGGTGCTGTACAACGCGCTGATGGCGACCATCAATCCGGGCGACGAGGTGATCATCCCCGCGCCGTACTGGGTCAGCTATCCCGAGATGGTGGCGCTCGCCGGCGGCGAGCCGGTGCCGGTGGTCTGCACTGCCGCGACCGGCTTCAAGCTGCAGGCCGAGGCGCTCGAGCGTGCGATCACGCCGAAGACCAAATGGGTGATCCTGTGCTCGCCGTCGAACCCGACCGGCGCGGCCTACACCAGGACCGAGCTGAAGGCGCTCACCGACGTGCTGGTCAGGCACCCGCATGTGTGGGTGATGACCGACGACATGTACGAGCACCTCGTCTATGACGACTTCCAGTTCACCACGGTCGCGCAGGTCGAGCCGAAACTCTACGACCGCACGCTCACCGTGAACGGCGTGTCGAAGGCCTATTGCATGACCGGCTGGCGCATCGGTTACGCCGGCGGTCCGGCGCAGCTCATCAAGGCGATGTCGACGATCCAGTCGCAGTCGACCTCGAACCCGTCGTCGATCGCACAATGGGCCGCGGTGGAAGCGCTGAACGGTCCGCAGGACTTCATCCCCGCCAACAACAAGGTGTTCAAGGAGCGCCGCGACCTCGTGGTCTCCATGCTCAACCAGGCCAAGGGCATCGAGTGCCCGCGTCCCGAAGGCGCGTTCTACGTCTATCCCTCCTGCGCCGGCACCATCGGCAAGACCGCGCCGTCGGGCAAGGTGATCGACAATGACGAGACCTTCGTGACCGAGTTGCTCGAGACCGAAGGCGTCGCCGTGGTGCAGGGTTCGGCCTTCGGCCTCGGCCCGGCGTTCCGCATCTCCTACGCGACCAAGACCTCCGACCTCGAAGACGCCTGCAAGCGCATCCAGCGCTTCTGCGGTAATCTCCGCTGAGCCCGTCGCAAATACCTATCGAAAAGGCCCGCCTCCGGCGGGCCTTTTTATTGTTTGCACGCTTATCGTCACGCGTGATCTGGCACCACCACGGCTCTTGTGGCATAGACCATCGCGCAACACGGGTGGGGCGCTCTCTCTGCTCGCATCACATTCATCGCCGGAGATATTCATGCGCCGTTCGTTCATCCTCGCCGGGCTCGCCGCGGCCAGCCTCGTTGCCTCCGTCGCAAACAGCAGCGCGCAGCAGCAGCGGATGGTCCGGGTCGGCGTGCTCGAATGCCGCGGCGGCGCCAGCGTTGGGTTCATCGTGGGATCGGTGACCAATCTCGGCTGCGTCCTGCGTGCCGACGGTTTGCCGGAAGATCGCTACGTCGCGACCATTCGTAAAGTGGGCCTCGACATCGGCATCACCCAGGAGACCACGCTGGCCTGGGGCGTGTTCGCGCCGGTCGACCGGCTCGGCCCCGGTGATCTCTCGGGCAATTATGCCGGCGCGCAGGGCAGCGCCTCGGTCGGCGTCGGTATCGGTGGCAACGCGCTGATCGGCGGCTCCAACAATTCGATCGCGCTCCAGCCGCTCAGCGTGCAGGGCCAGGTCGGCCTCAACGTCGCCGCTGGCCTCGAGAGCCTGGAACTCCGTCCGGGTCGTTGACAATTTCGCGTGTGCAGATCGCGTCAGTCCGACGCGATCTCGGCAACGACGCACCGCAGCGATTTTTGATGCTTGCCAAATCTCGGGGACGGGCAGAGCATCGGCGTTTGCCGACCCAATCATGGGCCGAGCTCCACACCAAGGAGGCGGCGAATGGGACAAGACGTCAGAAGTCCCCGAGGTCCACGGTGCATCGCACTGGTGGGCCCATTCCAAAGCGGTAAAACCACACTTCTCGAAGCAATACTGGCGCGAACGGGCGCAATCCCCCGCGTCGGCAGCGTCGACGCCGGAACATCCGTCGGCGACGCCTCCCCGGAGGCCCGTCATCACAAGATGACCGTCGGCCTGACTGCCGCCACCACGAGTTTCATGGGCGACAGCTACACCCTCCTCGATTGTCCCGGTTCCGTTGAGTTCGCCCACGACATGCGTGCAGCGCTTCCCGCTGTCGACGCCGCGGTCGTGGTCTGCGAGGCCGACGAGAAGAAGCTGCCGCAGCTTCAGATCATCCTGCGCGAGCTGGAGGAGCTGAAGATCCCGCGTTTCCTGTTCCTCAACAAGATCGACCGCGCCAACAAGCGCATCCGCGAGACGCTGGCGACACTCCAGCCCGCCTCGCGCGTGCCGCTGGTGCTGCGCCAGATCCCGATCTGGAAGGGCGAGCTGATCGAGGGCTTTGTCGATCTCGCGCTGGAACGTGCGTTCATCTACCGTGAGCACAAGGCCTCCGAGGTGGTCGCGCTCGAAGGCGGAGATCTCGATCGCGAGAAGGAGGCCCGCTTCTCGATGCTGGAGAAGCTCGCCGATCACGACGACGCGCTGATGGAGCAATTGCTCGAGGACATCCAGCCGCCGCGCGATGCGGTGTTCGACGATCTCGCCCGCGAATTGCGCGAGGGACAGATCTGCCCCGTGTTGCTGGGTGCGGCCGCGCGCGAAAACGGCGTGCTGCGCCTGATGAAGGCCCTGCGCCACGAGGCGCCCGGCATCGAGGAAACTGCAAAGCGTCTCGGTGTGCCGGCCAGCAAGGAGGCGCTCGGCTACGTCTTCAAGACGCTGCATTCGCAGCACGGCGGAAAGCTGTCGCTGACGCGATTGCTCGCCGGCCATCTCGACGACGGAGCGACGCTGCAATCCGCCTCCGGCGGGAGCGGCCGCATCTCCGGCATCCTCGCCGTCAACGGCGCCTACGATACCAAGCGTGCCGCGGCCGAAGCCGGCGACACGGTTGCGCTCGCCAAGGTCGACCCGATCAAGACCGGCGACACGGTCTCGAGCGGCAAGTCCCCGCCGGCTGCGCTGTTCGCCCCGGAGCCGACGCCGCCGGTGCTCGCGATCTCGGTCGCCGCCACCGACCGCAAGGACGACGTCAAGCTCGGCCAGGCCCTTGCCCGGCTGCACGAGGAGGATCCTTCGCTCGGCGTCGTGATGAACGCCCAGACCCACGACACCGTGCTGTGGGGCCAGGGCGAGATGCATCTGCGCGTGGCGAGCGAACGGCTGCGCGACCGCTTCGGCGTCAAGATCACCTCGCACCCACCCGCGATCGGCTACCAGGAGACCATCCGCAAGCCGATCGTTCAGCGCGGCCGCCACAAGAAGCAATCCGGCGGTCACGGTCAGTTCGGCGATGTCGTGCTCGACATCAAGCCGCTGCCGCGCGGCGAGGGCTTCAAGTTCACCGAGAAAGTGGTCGGCGGCGCGGTGCCGCGCAATTATATCGGCGCGGTGGAAGAGGGTGTTGTCGACGGGCTCACACGCGGCCCACTCGGTTTCCCCGTCACCGATCTGCAGGTGACGCTGACCGACGGCTCCTATCACAGCGTCGACTCCTCCGACCTCGCCTTCCGCACGGCGGCGCGGGTCGGGCTCAACGAAGGCCTGCCGCAATGCCAGTCGGTGCTGCTGGAGCCGATCCACGTGGTCGAGATCGTCTGCCCGACCGACGCCACCGCCAAGATCAACGCGATCCTGTCGGCGCGGCGCGGCCAGATCCTCGGCTTCGACACCCGTGACGGCTGGAGCGGATGGGACTGCGTCCGCGCCATGATGCCGGAAGCGGAGATCGGCGAACTCATCGTCGAGCTGCGTTCGGCCACGGCTGGAGCCGGCAGCTTCACCCGTCAGTTCGACCACATGGCCGAGGTGACCGGCCGCGCCGCCGACCAGATCATCGCCGCGCATCAGCACGCGGCGTGATGTAAGGGAAGCACGGCTCTCTCACTCCCTCTCCCCGTTCTTTACGGGGAGAGGGGCTGTTTCCGCGCGCACCGTGAAAACTGGACTCACACAGCCTCCTCCTCTCCGTCATTGCGAGCGCAGCGAAGCAATCCAGAGTCTTTCCGCGGAGGGATTCTGGATTGCTTCGTCGCTTCGCTCCTCGCAATGACGGTGGAGACGGACGGGTCGTACGGCAAACTCCCTTGCGTTCCCCTTGCAATGATGTATTTTACATCATTGTACATGCTTAAGATATCACTTATAAACTCTGATACGTGAGGCCACGGTGATCACGTCGTTCCAGATGCGGGCAGCCCGCGCGCTGCTTGGCATTGACCAGAAAGCCTTGGCCGAGCTCGCCGGCGTTTCGCTGCCGACCATCCAGCGGATGGAGGCCAGCACCGGCAATGTGCGCGGCGTGGTCGAGACCTTGATCAAGGTGGTCGAGGCGTTCGACCGGGCCGGCGTCGAGCTGATCGGCGAGCAGGCCCGCAGCGACAGCGGCGGGCGGGGCGTTCGCCTGAAGGAGCCGGGGCCGCCGCGCCGCGTGGGAGCATGATCGCGTTGATCGTGCTCGGGATGAGCTAGCGCATCGTCGCACGCACGCACGCGCGCGCTGCACGATGCACCGGAGCATTGTGAGCAGCGGAGCACTCTGCGGAAATGAGCATCACAGGCGAACACGCAGGCAAGCTGCATCAGCTGCGTCGACCGACCTTTGCCGAACTCTATCTCCCCAAGCTCGTCACCGTCTGGCGCGAAGGCTACGGCCTCGCGGATCTCCGCGCCGATGTGTTCGCAGGCCTCACGGTTGCAATCGTCGCGCTGCCGCTGTCGATGGCGATCGCAATCGCCTCGGGCGTGACGCCGGACCGCGGGCTCTACACCGCTGTCGTCGGTGGCTTCATCGTGTCGCTGCTCGGCGGCAGTCGCTTCCAGATCGGCGGGCCCGCCGGCGCCTTCATCGTGCTGGTCGCGGTCACCGCGGAGCGGCACGGCGTCGACGGCGTCATCCTCGCCACCCTGATGGCGGGCATGGTCCTGATCGCCGCGGGCCTGTTGCGGATCGGCACCTACATCAAGTTCATTCCCTACCCCGTCACGGTCGGCTTCACCGCGGGCATCGCCGTGATCATCTTCGCTAGCCAGCTCCGCGATCTCGGCGGGATCACGCTGGCGGGCAAGGAGCCCAGCGAATTCGTGCCGAAACTCGTTGCGCTCGCCGCAGGCCTGCACACGATCAATCCCTCCGCCGTCGCGGTCGCGATCGTCAGCATTGTCGTCATCGCCGGCCTGCGGCGCTGGCGGCCGTCCTGGCCCGGCATCCTGATCGCGGTCGTGCTCGCGGCGGTCGCGACTGCCGTGCTGTCGCTGCCGGTCGAAACCATCGGCAGCCGGTTCGGCGGCATTCCGCGCGAATTGCCGTCGCCGGCGCTGCCGGCGTTCTCGCTTGCGAAGGCGACGGCCGTGCTGCCGGATGCGATCTCGTTCGCGCTGCTGGCCGCGATCGAATCGCTGCTGTCGGCGGTGGTGGCCGACGGCATGACCGGACGCCGCCACCGCTCCAATTGCGAGCTGGTGGCGCAAGGCGCGGCCAATATCGGTTCGGCGTTGTTCGGCGGCATCTGCGTCACCGGCCTGATCGCGCGCACCGCCACCAACATCCGCGCCGGCGGACGTGGGCCGCTCGCGGGCATGCTGCATTCGGTCTTCCTGCTGCTGTTCATGCTGATCGCAGCACCGCTCGCGAGCTACATTCCGCTGGCCGCGCTCGCCGCCGTGCTCGTCGTCGTCGCCTGGACCATGGCGGAGAAGCACGAATTCGCGACGCTGCTGCGCTCATCCTGGGGCGATGCCGTCGTGCTGCTCGCGACCTTCCTGCTCACCATCTTCCGCGACCTGACTGAAGGCATCCTGGTCGGCTTCGCGCTGGGCGCGGTGCTGTTCATCCACCGCATGGCGGAGATGACGGGCATCGAGGAGCGCTCCCCGCTGGTGGCCGCCGATCGTCCCGATGACGGCAATGGCGAGCGCGTGCCTTACGATCCCGCGCTCGCCATCGATCGCGACGTGCTGGTCTATCGCATCACCGGTGCGTTCTTCTTCGGTGCCGCCTCGGCAATCGGAAACGTGCTCGACGGCATTGCCGACCAGCGCAAGGGTCTTGTGGTCGATTTCGCCGCGGTGCCGTTCCTGGATTCGACGGCCGCCAACGTGCTCGGTCGCGTCGCCGTCAAGGCGCACCGCCACGGCATCCGGCTGTTCATCACGGGGGCGTCGCCCGCGGTTCGCCGCGCGCTGCTCACCCACGGCGTGACGCCGCCCCGTGCGCGCTATCGCGCGACGATCGCGCGTGCCGTCGCCGACATCAAGGGCGGCGCGGCGCAGCGCGCGGCCGATGACGCGGCCGCGACCTGACGGCAGCGCACTTCTCAAGCCGGCCGATTTGATCGACACTGCCGCGTCACGGCGGTGGTGCAGGGAATGCTGGATTCGCGTCGCAATATTGCGCTGGCCTGCGCGCTCAGCATGCTGGCGGGCTATGTCGACGGCATCGGTTTCCTGCATCTCGGCGGCCTGTTCGTCTCGTTCATGAGCGGCAACTCCACGCGTCTCGGCGTCAGCCTTGCGGAGGCGCAGTGGTGGCAGGCCGCCAGCGCCCTCGGCCTGATCGCGCTGTTCGTGGCCGGTGCTGCGGCCGGCAGCTTCGTCGTGCTCGGCGGCGGGGCCGAGCGGCAGCCCTGGCTGCTTCTCATTGAAACCGGGCTGCTTGCGGGTGCCGGACTTTGCCATGCCTACGGCCTGTCGAACCTCGCGATCGCGGCCATCGTGCTCGCGATGGGCCTGGAGAACGCCGTGTTCCAGATCGACGGCGGCGCGGGCCTCGGCCTCACCTATGTCACGGGCGCGCTGGTCAAGGTCGGCCAGTTCCTCGCGGTGAGCCTCACCGGCGGGCCACGCTGGAATTGGGCGCCGAACCTGCTGTTGTGGGCGGCGCTCGTTGCGGGGGCGGCGGGCGGGGCGCTCGGCTATGCCCGGATCAACCTCGCCGCGATCTGGTTCGCCGCTGCCGCGGCGCTGGCTTTGGCCGCGATCGCGGCTGCGGCGATGCGGCGGTCGCGCGCTTGACAGAGCCGGCGGGACGCGAAATGGATCGCCTCGAACACGACCCGAGGGAAAGATGACCGCGCCCAGGACTCCCGCAGCCTGTTTGATCGGATGGCCGGCCGCGCATTCGCGCTCGCCGCTGATCCATCGTTACTGGCTGCGCACGCTCGGGATCGAGGGTGGTTACGTCATCGAGGCGGTCCCGCCCGAGGATCTGCGCGACTTCGTGCTGCGGCTGTCGCTGCGCGGCTTCGTCGGCGCCAACGTCACCATCCCGCACAAGGAAGGCGTGCTGGCGCTGTCCACGCCCGATGCGCGCGCCAGGGCCGTCGGCGCTGCGAACACGCTGTGGTTTGCCGACGGCGAACTGCGCTCGACCAATACCGACGTCGAAGGGTTCATCGGCAATCTCGATGCCGGAGCGGCCGGTTGGTACGGGGCGGAAGAAGCATTGGTGCTCGGGGCCGGTGGTTCCTCGCGCGCGGTCGTGTTCGGCCTGCTCGAACGCGGCATCAAGCGCATCCACCTCGCCAACCGGACCATCGCGCGCGCCGAGACGCTGGCAAAGCAATTCGGGCCGAACGTGCATCCGATTCCCTGGGACGGCATCAACGACGTGCTGCCGCGCGCAAGACTTCTCGTCAACACGACCTCGCTCGGCATGCACGGCCAGCCTTCGCTCGATGTCGATGTGGCGCGCCTGCCGGACGGGGCGGTCGTCGCCGACCTCGTCTACGTTCCCCTGGTGACGCCGCTGCTGGCGGCTGCGAAGGCGCGCGGCCTGAACACCGCCGACGGGCTCGGCATGCTCCTGCACCAGGCGGTGCGCGGCTTCGAGCTGTGGTTCGGCCAAAGGCCTGAAGTCACGGCCGAGCTGCGCGCGCTGGTCGAGGCCGATCTCACAAAGACTTGAAAGGATAACGGCGAATAGCACCCCACCTCCGGAGTTCTATCCCCGTGGGGACAATCCGGAGACCGTCATGCCTGTTCAACGTGCAACTTTCACACGTCCGCTCATCGCCGTCGCGATGGTGGCCGCTTCCACCCTCTATGCCGTCGCGCAGAGGGCGCCGGTGCCGACGCGCGTGCGCGGCACGATCGAGAGCGTCAATGGCGACACCATGCAGGTCAAGTCGCGCAGCGGCGAGGACGTCAAGCTTCGCATCGCCCCTGACGTGAACGTGTCGGGCGTTACCAAAATTTCACTCGCCGACATCAAGGTCGGCTCCTTCGTCGGCGCCACCACGGTGCCGGGTCCGGACGGCGGCCAGAACGCGGTCGAGGTCCACGTGTTTCCGGAGAGCATGCGCGGCACCGGCGAGGGCTCGCGGCCCTATGACCTCAAGCCGAACTCCACCATGACCAACGCCACGGTGTCGGAGAGCGTGGTCGGCAATGACGGTCATACGCTGCTGGTGAAGTACAAGGACGGCGAGAAGAAGGTGTTCGTCGCCGACAACACGCCGGTCGTGACCTTCGTGCCCGGCGACAAATCCGAGCTGAAGGCCGGGGCAAAAGTCGTCGCCTTCATGAAGCAGCTGCCGGACGGCTCGTTTGAAACCAACCGCGTCAGTGTCGGCCTCGACGGCCTGACACCGCCGATGTGAAGGAGAATCGCAACATGTCGAAATCAAGCTGGATGCCGCGCCTGTTCGTAGCCGCGTTCGCCGTCGCTTCCATGTTCTCCGCCTCGGCGCAGCAGTCGCCGACGGTCCGCATCCGCGGCACCATCGAGAGCGTCGACGGCAACACGCTCGGCATCAAGACGCGCGAAGGCAGCGACGTCAAGGTGCGCATGACCGACAACGTCGCGGTCTTCGCCGTGGTGAAGACCTCACTGTCGGAGATCAAGGAAGGCTCGTATATCGGCGTCACCGGCATGCCCCAGCCCGACGGCACGCAGAAGGCGATCGCGGTGCACATCTTCCCCGAGAACCAGCGCGGCGCGGCCGAAGGTTTTCGTCCCTGGGATGCGCGCGCCAACTCGACCATGACCAACGCGACCGTGGCGCAGACGGTGGAAGGCACCGACGGCCAGAACATCACCGTCAAGTACAAGGACGGCGAGAAGAAAGTGGTGGTGCCGCCGGATACGCCGATCGTCACCTTCGTCGCCAGCGACAAATCCGAGATCAAGCCCGGCGCCAAGCTGATCATCTTCGGCGCGGCGAAGAAGGAGGACGGCTCGCTCGAGGCCAACCGGGTGAACGTCGGTCGCGACGGGATTACGCCGCCGATGTGAGGGACTAGCGCTGAACTCGTAGGGTGGGCAAAGGCGCACTTGCGCCGTGCCCACCACTTTCCCGCGTTTCGCGAAATTGGTGGGCACGCTTCGCTTTGCCCACCCTACGGCGCCGCCGCTTCGCCTCACACCGCAATGATGTGATCGTCGATCTCGTCGATCCGGTTGACGCCGCACAGGCCCATGGTCGTGAGCAGCTCCTTCTGGATGATGTCGATCGCCTTGGCGACGCCGGCCTGGCCGCCGGCACCGAGGCCATGGGCATAGGCGCGGCCGATCATGCAGGACTTTGCGCCGAGCGCGAGCGCGCGCATCAAGTCCTGGCCGGAGCGGACACCGCCGTCGAACATGATCTCCATCTGCGAGCCGACCGCGTCGACGATCTCCGGCAGCGCCTCGATCGAGGACGGTGCGCCGTCGAGCTGCCGGCCGCCATGGTTGGAGACGACCAGCGCCTGGGCGCCGGTCTTCGCGGCGAGCTCGGCGTCCTCGACGTCGAGGATGCCCTTCAGGATCAGCTTGCCCGGCCAGATGCTGCGGATCCACTCGATGTCGTTCCAGTTCAGCGAGGTGTCGAACTGCGAGTTGATCCAGGTCGACAGCGACGTGATGTCGTCGCTGACCTTCAGATGACCGGCGAGATTGCCGAAGGTGCGGCGCTTGCCCTGCAGCACGCCCGACACCCAGGCCGGCTTGGTGGCAAAATCGATCAGCTTCGACAGCGACCATTCCGGCGGCACCGTCATGCCGTTCTTGATGTCCTGGTGGCGCTGGCCGATCACCTGGAGATCGACGGTCAGCACGAGCGCGCTGCATTTCGCCGCCATCGCGCGCTGGATCAATTCCTTGATGAAGCCGCGGTCCTTCATCACGTAGAGCTGGAACCAGAACGGCTTCTCGACATTGGCGGCGATGTCCTCGATCGAGCAGATCGACATCGTCGACTGTGTGAACGGGATGCCGGCGGCCTGCGCGGCGCGGCAGGCATGAATCTCGCCGTCGCCATGCTGCATGCCCAGGAGGCCGACGGGCGCCAATATCAACGGCATGGTCGAGGACTCGCCGAGGATCATGGTCGAGGTGTCGCGCCTGGAGACGTCGACCAGGACGCGCTGGCGGAACTTGATCGCCTGCATGTCCTCGCGGTTGGCGCGCAGCGTTTCCTCGGCATAGGAGCCGCGGTCGCAATAGTCGAAGAACGCCTTCGGCACGCGGCGCTGATGCAGCGTGCGAAGATCGTCGATACAGGTGATGTGCTTCATGAACGTTTCCCCGGCCCGTCTTGCATCAGAAGTCTTGCTTCAGAAGTCTTGCATCGGAAGATCGAGGGGTCATCTAGCATGGTTGGATGCACAGCCAAATCGTTTGGGAGGAGGGCGCCATGAGCAAACCGCGCGGCCAGCCGACACCGGAAGAGATCAAGGAGAAGCAGGATCTCGACGACGCGCTGGAGGAGGGTCTGGAAGAGACCTTCCCGGGGTCCGATCCCGTCAACGTCACCCAGCCGGCGCCGAGCCGCCAGGACGGCCATGTGAAGCGCTCCGACTAGGGGCGGGTTCCGCCCCGTTCCGCCCTGTCGGCCGGAAATATAGTGCTAACAATAAGTTACCGGGGCGGCTTGGGCCCTGTCCCGTAATGATTAATCACATTTTTTGAAGCCAAGTTGGCCGCGAAGGCATTATAACGTCTCAGCAAATCAGGGATGCGGGGCCCTTTCGGGCATCCCGTAGTTGTAGAGGGGTCCCTGGTTGTTGCGTGGGGGACGATATGAGCCGCAAATATTTCGGGACGGACGGGATCCGGGGCCGCGCCAACGGACTGATCACGCCGGAGCTCGCGCTCAAGGTCGGCCAGGCCGCAGGCCTTGCGTTTCAGCGTGGTGACCATCGCCACCGGGTCGTGATCGGCAAGGACACGCGTCTGTCCGGCTACATGATCGAATATGCGATGGTCGCGGGTTTTACCTCGGTCGGCATGGACGTGCTGCTGGTCGGCCCGATGCCGACGCCGGCGGTGGCGATGCTGACCAAGTCGATGCGCGCCGATCTCGGCGTGATGATCTCGGCCTCGCACAATCTGTTCGAGGACAACGGCATCAAGCTGTTCGGCCCGCAGGGCTTCAAGCTCTCCGACGACGTCGAGAAGCAGATCGAGCAGCTGCTCGACGAATCCCTCGACAAGCGGCTCGCTCAGAGCGCGAGCCTCGGCCGCGCCCGCCGTATCGACGGCGTGCATGACCGCTACATCGAATTCGCCAAGCGCACGCTGCCGCGCGATCTCTCGCTCGACGGCCTGCGCGTCGTGGTCGACTGCGCCAACGGCGCCGCTTACAGGGTGGTGCCGGAAGCGCTGTGGGAATTGGGCGCCGACGTCGTGCCGATCGGCGTCGAGCCCGACGGTTTCAACATCAACAAGGAATGCGGCTCGACCTCGCCGGAAACGCTGTCGAAGAAGGTGCGCGAGATGCGCGCCGACATCGGCATCGCGCTCGATGGCGACGCCGATCGCGTCATCCTGGTCGACGAGCGCGGCCACACCGTCGACGGCGACCAGCTGCTCGCGGTGATCGCGCAGAGCTGGAAGGAAGACGGCCGGCTGTCGCGGCCGGGCATCGTCGCCACCGTGATGTCCAATCTCGGCCTCGAACGCTTCCTCAAGGGGCAGGGGCTCGATCTCGTGCGCACGCCGGTCGGTGACCGCTACGTGCTCGAGCAGATGCTGAAAGGCGGCTACAATCTCGGCGGCGAGCAGTCCGGCCACATCATCCTGTCCGACTATGCCACCACCGGCGACGGCTTCGTTGCGGCGCTGCAGGTGCTGGCCGTGGTGCAGAAGCTGCGCCGGCCGGTGTCGGAGGTCTGCCACCGTTTCGACCCGCTGCCGCAGATCCTGAAGAACGTCCGCTACAAGAGCGGCAAGCCGCTTGAGGATTCCGACGTCAAATCGGCGATCTCCGACGGCGAGAAGCGGCTCAACGGCCACGGCCGCCTTCTGATCCGCTCGTCCGGCACCGAGCCGGTGATCCGCGTCATGGGCGAGGGCGAGGACCGCCTGCTGGTAGAGGACGTCGTCGACACCATCGTCTCCGCGCTCGGACAGGCCGCGGCCTGAGGCGCATCGCTACGCGAAGCACGATCGTAGCCCGGATGGAGCGCAGCGAAATCCGGGGATCGCGCACGCGGACATAGACGTCCCGGATTACGCTTCGCTCCATCTGGGCTACGAAATCCCCGGACCCTCATGGTGAGGAGGCCCGCCAACGGCGGGCGTCTCGAACCAAGCGGGGCGTGTCGCCTCGCAGTGAAACCGGCACGTGCATTCCAGCCATCGACGATTGGCGGTGGATCGGCCGCAGCCGGCATCGTAGTTAGGCGGTGCGGCAATCTGCCGTGCCCGCCAGGATGCTCCATTGAACAAGCCTGTCGTCGTCTCCGAGGAAACGCTGACCGAGCCGGTCGTCGTCAGCGACGTGGCGCCCGCCGCCCGGGCTGCCGCAGGGCCGGCCTATGTCGTGCTCGCCGGCATCAGCTTCTCGCACTTCCTCAACGACACCATGCAGTCGCTGATCGCCTCGGTGTATCCGATCCTGAAGGACACCTACGCGCTCGACTTCGCGCAGATCGGCATGATCACGCTGGCCTTCCAGTTCACGGCCTCGCTGCTCCAGCCGGTGGTCGGGCACTACACCGACAAGAAGGCGCAGCCCTATTCGCTGTCGATCGGCATGGCCTCGACCTTCTTCGGCCTGCTGCTGCTCAGCGCCGCGCACCAATATCTCGTCATCCTCGTCGCGGCCGCGCTGGTCGGCCTCGGCTCGGCGGTGTTTCATCCTGAATCCGCGCGCATCGCGCGGCTTGCCTCCGGCGGCCGCTATGGTTTCGCGCAGTCGGTGTTCCAGCTCGGCGGCAGCTTCGGCACGTCGATGGGGCCGGTGCTGGCGGCGCTGATCGTAGTGCCGTTCGGGCAGGGCAGCATCGCATGGTTCTCCTCGATCGCGTTCCTCGCGATCCTCATCCTCTGGCGCATCGGCCGCTGGTATGAGCCGCAGATCAAGGCGAAGAAGACGGCGACGGTTCAGGCCCATCCCGACGCGCCGAGCTCGCGCCGCGTCGCGGTTGCGCTTGCCGTGCTGGTGGCGCTCTTGTTCTCGAAGCAGCTCTACGTCTCGAGCCTGTCGAGCTACTACATCTTCTACCTGATCGATCGCTTCGGCGTGTCGACGCAGGCGGCGCAGATCTATCTCTTCATCTTCCTTGCCGCGAATGCGGTCGGCGCGTTCTTCGGCGGTCCGCTGGGCGATCGCTTCGGCCGCAAGATCGTGATCTGGATCTCGATCCTCGGCGCGCTGCCGTTCACGCTGGCGCTGCCTTATGCCGGGCTCTATGCGAGTGCGGTGCTGTCGGTGATCATCGGCCTGATCATCTCCTCGACGACGTCGTCGATTATCGTGTTCGCGCAGGAACTGGTGCCGCACCGCTTCGGCATGATCTCGGGCGTGTTCTTCGGCGTTGCCTTCGGCATCGGCGGTCTGGGTGCCGCCGTGCTCGGCAAGCTCGCCGATCACACCTCGATCGAGTTCGTCTACCAGGTCTGTGCCTGGCTGCCGGCGATCGGCCTGCTTGCGGTGTTCCTGCCCAAGCTGCCGCGGCACCTGCGTTAACAAATCCTGTTTCGCTGCATTGCGGCTTCATCAATCGTTAGCAATTGGCGCGTCGGGGCGCCGCATTTTTGCAACGCTTCTGCGGCATGCGCGCGAGTGGTGAGAAAAAATCAACCTTAAAAATTAGGGTTAAGTGGCGCTTAAACATTTGGTGCCATCGTCCTCCCGTGAGTTTCCAGAACGTGGGGCGTCAGCATTTTGCCTCACCGGCCATAAGGACGAAGCCAAATGCGTAGCGTTAAGTCTCTCCTTGCCGCAGGTGCGGCGACCCTCATCTCGTCGATGGCGTTCGCCGCCGATATGCCGATCGCCGCTCCGCCTCCCATGTACGCGCCGCCGGCTCCGCCCGCCGACTTCGGCGGCTGGTATCTCCGCGGTGACATCGGCATGACCAACCAGAGCGCCAAGCGGATCGACAGCGCGACCGCGCAGACGTTCCCGACCCAGACCGTGGGCCTCGGCTTCGATAGCTCGCCACTGTTCGACCTCGGCGTCGGTTATCGCTTCAACAACTGGTTCCGCACCGACGTCATCGGCCAGTATCGCGGCAAGGCCAATCTGCACGGTTCGGACAACGTCACGCTCAGCGCGACCGACTTCGAAGCCAACAACTACTCCGGCAGCAAGTCCGAGTGGGTCGTCATGGCCAACGCCTATGTCGATCTCGGCACCTGGTGGTGCATCACCCCGTTCATCGGCGCCGGTGTCGGCGGTTCCTACAACAAGCTCAGCGGCTTCCGTGACGACGGCACCCGGATCAATCCCGGCGGGCTCTCCAACAGCGTGACCTACTTCGCCGACAACGGTAAGTGGAATTTCGCCTGGGCCGCCCATGCCGGTCTCGCCTACAAGGTCAGCCCCGGCCTCACCGTCGAACTCGCCTACAGCTACATGGATCTCGGCGACGCCAATCCCGGCAACTTCCGCGCCTACGACAACAGCATCTCGGGCCCGTCGACGATCAAGGTCAAGGACATCACCTCGCATGACGTGAAGCTCGGCGTGCGTTGGGACCTGAGCAGCCCGCCGGCCTACATGCCGCCGCCGCTCATCACCAAGGGCTGATCGTCAGCCTCATCGCTTAACGTCTCTTAACGGCGCGGGATCATCCCGCGCCGTTTTGCTTTGCATATTTTTCATGGCGAGCGGCGACGAAAACGTCAGACGCAACCATTGGTTAAGGTTAACGAGCCATGATCACGAGCGAAAGTTCGAGTTCGATGGAGCGTTGCAATGCGTAGGCTGATGTTGGCAGCGGCGATGTTGGGGACGGTGTCTGCCGCGCAAGCGGCCGACATGCCGGATCTGCCCATCCTGCGCGGCTCGTTCACCGACGGTCTGACCAACTCGCGGCCGAATTGGGAGGGCAGCTACGTCGGCGCCCAGGCCGGTTACGGGGCCTCCGACGAGAACTTCAACGGTTCGACCAACAACATGATGGCGGCGCTGCTGGCCGACACATTGATCGAGTCGGAAATGGGTGTCTCGCAGTGGAATCTGGGCCTCGGCAAGGCCTCCCGCCGCACCACCGGATACGGCTTCTTCGCCGGCTACAATGCCCAGTGGGACGATGTTGTCCTCAGCCTGGAAGCAAGCTACCTCCACGGCTCCTTCGGCGGATCGGCC
The DNA here is from genome assembly GCF_056402655.1 of Bradyrhizobium sp. P3_C3. Taxonomy (NCBI): domain Bacteria; kingdom Pseudomonadati; phylum Pseudomonadota; class Alphaproteobacteria; order Hyphomicrobiales; family Nitrobacteraceae; genus Bradyrhizobium; species Bradyrhizobium sp. P3_C3. The sequence continues at coordinate 70,987 of NZ_JBFUGY010000029.1, forward strand.
ACGGCCAGCGAAGCCCGCAGCAACCAATTGTCCGACGGTAACGTGCACTCGGTCACGGCGAGCTCGACGTCTTCGATCGCGATCAAGGATATGGCAACATTCCGCGGCAGGGCCGGTTATGCGTGGGGATGCTTCCTTCCCTACATGTTCGCCGGACTCGCGCTCGGAAATGCCGACATCACGCGGTCTGTGAGTGCGCAGGATTTCGTGACCCCGGCCGGCGTTCTGCAGGGGCCGATCTCCTCGACCGACGTGCAGCACAACCATCTGATCTACGGCTACAGCGCCGGTCTCGGCGTGGACATCAATCTCGTGGGCGGTCTCTTCATGCGCGCCGAGTGGGAATATATCCGCTTCGCCGCCCAAGTGGACACCAACATCAACACCGTTCGCGCGGGCCTCGGCTACAAGTTCTGATCTTGTGCGCCGGGGCAATTGACAGGCCTGGTCAGTCCTGATGCTCTGTCGCTCCAAAACGGGGCGACGGCGATGAAGATCTACGGCGACACGAATTCCGGCAATTGTCTCAAGGTGAAGTGGGTCTGCGACAAGCTCGCGCTCCCTTACCAATGGATCGAGATCGACACCCGCAAGGGCGAGACGCGCACGCCGCAATTCCTGAAAATGAACGGCGCCGGCCAGGTGCCCACCGTCGCCTTCGACGACGGCCGCACGCTGGCGCAGTCCAATGCCATCATCCGCTATCTCGCCCGCGACAGCGCGCTCGTTCCGCGCGATGCCTTCACTGCGGCCAAGATGGACGAATGGCTGTTCTGGGAGCAGTACAGCCACGAGCCCTATGTCGCGGTGTGCCGCTTCCAGCTGGTCTATCTCGGCAAGGACGCATCCGAGCTCGACCCTGACAAGGTCAAGCGCGGCTATGCGGCGCTCGACCGCATGGAGCAGCATCTTGCGGCAAGCCGCTTCTTCGCCGGCGAGGAAGTTTCGCTCGCCGACGTCTCGCTGCTCGCCTATACCCGCCTCGCGCATGAAGGTGGCTTCGATCTCGGCCGCCATGCCGCCATCCGCAGCTGGATCGGCGAGGCCGAAGCCTGGCTCGGCCTTCCGCCGGCGCGCTGAGAGTCGCGCTGATTCTTGGAGTTTCCCGACATGAACGAGAAGTCCGTCTCCATCCGTCCCGCGCGCCGCGAGGACGTTGCGGCGATCGTCGCCATGCTTGCCGACGATCATCTCGGGCGTGCCCGCGAGCGCGTCGAGGATCCCTTGCCTGAGTCCTATTACCAGGCGTTCGAGCGGGTCGAGTGCGATCAAAATCTCACGCTCGTGGTGGCAGAGAGCGAGGGCAGGGTGGTCGGCTGCCTGCAGCTCGCGATCTTGCCGGGCATCAGCACGCAAGGCGGCATCCGCGGTCTGCTCGAAGATGTCCGCGTTGCTTCCGATTGTCGCAGCCGCGGCATCGGTGAGCAGCTGGTGCAATGGGCGGTCGCGGAAGCGAAAGCGCGCGGCTGCAATCTGGTCGAACTGCTGACGCATCAGACGCGAACAGATGCGCAGCGCTTCTACAAGCGGCTCGGGTTCGCTGCTAGTCACGTCGGCATGACTGTCCGCTTTTGACGCAGCTCGTCGCGAGCCTTGCGCGATCAGCAAATTCGGATCGCGCATTTGTTCATATTAAGAGCCGGTAAACTACCCAGTCGTCGTTCACGTTGAGCCGGGAACGAACGGTGCTACGGCAGCGTCAGGCACCGGGCTCGGTCGGTTCGGGGATTTCGATGACAAGCTATTCCATGATCAAGGTCGGCAACGATTACGTCGTGCAGGCCAATGACAAATGCATTTTGAAAGTCGGCAGCCGCCGTCGTGCCGCGCAATTGATCAGCGATGCCACGGACTTGCTGAACGCGCTTGCCGTGGTCGAATCCCCCAAGATTGCGCCGGAAGCGCCTTCACTCGAGCGTGAGACGCCGGAACTTCCTTGACGACTCTTCCCGTTTCCCGTATCAGCCGCGGCGGGACACCTCCCCCCAACGGGAGGCTTACTATCTGGAAGGGTAGATTATGACTGTAGCGAAGCCCGCTTCGCGGCCGAACGTGCCGCATTTCTCCTCCGGCCCCTGCGCCAAGCGCCCCGGCTGGAACGCCCAAAATCTCAAGGACGCAGCGCTCGGCCGTTCGCATCGCGCGAAGGTCGGCAAGACCAAACTCAAGCTCGCGATCGATCTGACGCGCGAACTGCTTGAAGTGACCGCCGATTATCGCATCGGCATCGTTCCCGCGTCCGACACCGGCGCGGTCGAGATGGCGCTGTGGTCGCTGCTCGGTGCGCGGCCCGTCACCACGCTCGCCTGGGAATCCTTCGGCGAGGGCTGGGTCAGCGACATCGTCAAGGAATTGAAGCTCAAGGACGTCACCAAGCTCAACGCGGCCTACGGTGAGATCCCCGATCTCTCCAAGGTCGATCCCAAGAGCGACGTCGTCTTCACCTGGAACGGCACCACGTCGGGTGTGCGCGTGCCGAACGCCGACTGGATCAGCGCGACCCGCGAAGGCCTGACCATTTGCGACGCAACGTCTGCCGCGTTCGCGCAAGCCCTCGACTGGGCCAAGCTCGACGTCGTCACCTTCTCCTGGCAGAAGGCGCTCGGCGGCGAAGCCGCGCACGGCATGCTGATCCTGTCGCCCCGCGCGGTGGAGCGGCTCGAGACCTACAAGCCGGCCTGGCCGCTGCCGAAGATCTTCCGCATGACCAAGGGCGGCAAGATCAACGAAGGCATCTTCGTCGGCGAGACCATCAACACGCCGTCGATGCTGTGCGTCGAGGATTATCTCGATGCGCTGAACTGGGCCAAGTCGATCGGCGGCCTGAAGGCGCTGATCGCGCGCGCCGACGCCAACACCAAGGTGCTGGCCGACTGGAAGGCGAAGACGCCCTGGATCGACTTCCTGGCCAAGGACGCCGCGATCCGCTCCAACACCTCGGTGTGCCTGAAGTTCACCGATCCCGCGATCACCTCGCTCTCCGAGGACGCGCAGGCCGACTTCTCCAAGAAGCTGGTCGCGCTGGTCGAGAAGGAAGGCGCGGGCTACGACTTCGCCTACTACCGCGATGCACCGGCCGGCCTGCGCATCTGGTGCGGTGCCACGGTCGAAGCCAGGGACGTCGAGCTCTTGACCCAGTGGATCGACTGGGCGTTTGCCGAGACCAAGGCGCAGCTCGCCAAGGCGGCTTAGTTTTTTCACCTCTCCCCGTTCTTACGGGGAGAGGTCGGATCGCGCCTGGCGATGCGAAGCATCGTCCAGCAGCAATCCGGGTGAGGGGCTCTCTCCGCTTGCACCTTCGCCTGTGGCTGCCGCTCACCCCAACCCTCGCCCCGTAAGAACGGGGAGAGCGAAGACAAAGCTTCTTCACTCAATTCCGGCCGTCGCAGGCCGATCCTCCCGTTAGGGAAGGCGAAGGATCATCCCCATGACCAAACCCAAAGTTCTCATTTCCGACGCGCTCTCTCCCGCTGCCGTGCAGATCTTCAAGGATCGCGGCATCGAGGTCGACTTCCAGCCCAACCTCGGCAAGGACAAGGACAAGCTTGCCGAGATCATCGGCAATTACGACGGTCTCGCGATCCGCTCCGCGACCAAGGCGACCGCAAAAATCCTCGAGAAGGCGACCAACCTCAAGGTGATCGGCCGCGCCGGCATCGGCGTCGACAATGTCGAGATTCCCGCCGCCACGGCCAAGGGCATCATCGTGATGAACACGCCGTTCGGCAATTCGATCACGACCGCCGAGCACGCCATCACGCTGATGCTGGCGCTCGCCCGCGAGATCCCGCAGGCCGACGCTTCGACCCAGGCCGGCAAGTGGGAGAAGAACCGCTTCATGGGCGTCGAGATCACCGGCAAGGTGCTCGGCGTCGTCGGTTGCGGCAACATCGGCTCGATCGTGGCCGACCGCGCGCTCGGCCTGCGCATGAAGGTCGTCGCCTTCGATCCGTTCCTGTCGCCGGAGCGCGCCAAGGACATCGGTGTCGAGAAGGTCGAGCTCGACGACCTCTTGAAGCGCGCCGATTTCATCACGCTGCACACCCCGCTCACCGAGAAGACCAAGAACATCATCGACGCATCCGCGATCGCCAAGATGAAGAAGGGCGTGCGCCTGATCAACTGCGCCCGCGGCGGCCTCGTCGACGAGCAGGCGGTGGTCGATGCGCTCAATTCCAAGCACATTGCAGGCGCCGCCTTCGACGTCTTCGTCGAGGAGCCGGCCAATGCGAACGTGCTGTTCGGCCATCCCAACGTGATCTGCACGCCGCATCTCGGCGCCTCCACCACGGAAGCGCAGGAGAACGTCGCGCTCCAGGTCGCCGAGCAGATGTCGGATTACCTGCTCACCGGCGCGATCTCGAATGCCGTCAACTTCCCGTCGATCACGGCGGAAGAAGCGCCGAAGCTGAAGCCGTTCATCTCGCTCGCCGAGAAGCTCGGCTCGTTCGCCGGCCAGCTGACCGAATCCGGCATCCTCAAGGTGCAGATCACCTATGAGGGCCACGTCGCCGAGATGAAGATCAAGGCGATCACCTCGGCCGTGCTGTCGGGCCTGCTGCGGCCGATGCTGGGCGAGGTCAACGTGGTGTCCGCGCCTGTTGTCGCCAAGGAGCGCGGCATGGTGGTGGACGAGATCGTGCGCGCTGCCCAGAGCGACTACGAGAGCCTGATTACCGTCACGGTCGCGACGGAGCGCCAGGAGCGCTCGGTCTCCGGCACCGTGTATCATGACGGCAAGCCGCGCCTCGTCGACGTCAAGGGCATCCGCGTCGACGCCGAGTTCGGCAAGTCGATGATCTACGTGACCAACGAGGACAAGCCGGGCTTCATCGGCAAGTTCGCGAGCCTGCTGGGTGACGCCAAGATCAACATCGCGACCTTCCATCTCGGCCGCGTCGCGCCGGGCTCCGATGCCATCGCGCTGATCGAGGTCGACGGCGTCGTGCCGCCCGATCTGCTCGCCAAGGTGCAGGCCCTGCCGCAGGTCAAGCAGGTCAAGGCACTGACGTTCTGAGGCGCTCGCGCGCCACGGAATGACGGCCATCATATATTCCGACCTGCGGAACAACGACGCCGCCCTCCCGAGAGGGCGGCGTTTTTGTTGATGCAGCGGCCCGCTTTATTTCTCCCAAGCCAGTCGAACTTTGTGTACCAATGGCGCCCAAGAACGCCTCGTACCAATGCCTCCGTACCAATGTTCGAAAAGGGAGAAGACAATGCGTGAAGCCGTCATCGTTTCCTATGCACGCACGGGCCTCGCCAAGTCCGGCCGCGGCGGGTTCAACATCACGCCGCCGATGTCGCTGGCCGCGCATGCCATTCACCACGCGGTCGACCGCGCCGGCGTCGAGAAGGACTATGTCGAGGATTGCTATCTCGGCAATTGCGCCCATGGCGCGCCGAACATCGGCCGTCAGGCCGCGCTGCTCGCGGGCCTGCCGACGACCACGGCAGGCGTCTCCGTGAACCGCTTCTGCTCGTCGGGCCTGCAGACCATCGCGATGGCCGCCAACTCGATCCGCTCCGACGGCGCCGACTGCATCGTTGCCGGCGGCGTCGAGAGCATCTCGATCCCGGGCGGCGGCTCGCCGAAGGAATCGATCGATCCGGAGCTGCTCAAGGTCGCGCCCGATATCTTCATGGCGATGATCGACACCGCCGACATCGTCGCCGAGCGCTACAAGCTCAGCCGCGAATACCAGGACGAGTTCTCGCTGGAATCGCAGCGCCGCATGGCTGCGGCCCAGCAGGCGAACAAGTTCAAGGACGAGATCGTCCCGATGAAGACCCGGATGAAGGTCGTCGACAAGGCGACCAAGGCGGAATCGATCGTCGACTACGTCGTCGATCGCGACGAGTGCAATCGCCCCGAGACCACGCTGGAAGGCCTCGCCAAGCTCGAGCCGGTGAAGGGCCCCGGCAAGTTCGTCACCGCCGGCAATGCCAGCCAGCTCTCGGACGGCGCCGCCGCCGTGGTGCTGATGGAAGCCAAGGATGCCGAGAAGCGCGGCCTCAAGCCGCTCGGCCGGTTCGTCGCCTGGGCAACCGCCGGCTGCGAGCCCGACGAGATGGGCATCGGCCCGGTGTTCGCGATTCCGAAGCTGCTGAAGCGCACCGGCCTGAAGATCGACGACATCGATCTGTGGGAGCTCAACGAAGCCTTCGCCAGCCAGTGCCTCTACTCGCGCGACAAGCTCGGCATCGATCCCGCCAAGTACAACGTCAACGGCGGCTCGATCGCGATCGGCCATCCCTTCGGCATGACCGGCGCGCGTCTCACCGGCCACATCCTCCAGGAAGGTGCGCGCCGCAAGGCCAAGTGGGGCGTCGTGACCATGTGCATCGGCGGCGGCCAGGGCGGCGCCGGCCTGTTCGAGATCTACAGCTGAGATAAGCCACATGAATGTGAAAGGCACGGCGCCGCAAGCGCCGTGCCTTTTTCGTTGCGGATCGATCGCCACGAAACTATACAGCTCGTGTCGGAAAAGGCAGATTTGGTCTGGTAAGCCCAAATCCTTTCGGTAACGAAAGCTCTGGTCTTTGGCCTTGTGCACGAGATCCCCGCGACGAACATCGGACGCCACCAGGGCGCCCAATCGTTCGTCCGTGTGATTCTCAAGCCCAGGGAACGCTCCGGTCGAACATCGACCTCAGGAGCGTCCCATGCACGATCAATCTTCGAATCCATACGACGTCGTCATTGCCGGTGCCGGTCCCGTCGGCCTGTTTCTCGCGTGCGAGTTGCGGCTCGCTGGTCTCCAGGTTCTGGTGCTGGAGCAATCGCAAGATTCGCATTCGGCCCTGAAGCAACTCCCGTTTGGCCTGCGCGGTCTTTCGATCCCCACACTCGAGGCCTTTCACCGGCGCGGCCTGCTGGAACAGATCGTGGCTGCGCAGCAGCTTGCCTCAGGCGCGATCAAGAGCGCAGCCCACTGGATGCAGCAGACGCGACGGCCCGCGGGTCATTTCGCCGGCATCCAGTTCTATCAGGACAACATCGATGTGACGAAGTGGTCCTGGCGTCTGCCAACGTCGGCCGATGCCAACCTTGCCGTCGATATGGAAACGCTCGAATCCGTTCTGGCTGCGCGCGCATGCAGCATGGGCGTCGAGATCCGGCGCGGTTTTGGCGTGAATGCCGTTGTCGCCTCGAGCGAAGACGTGACAGTGCAGGCGGCCGGCGAGACCTTCCGGGCACGCTGGCTTGTCGGATGCGACGGCGCCCGCAGCACGGTACGCAAGACTGGCGGCTTTGACTTCGTCGGCACCGACCCCGAGTTCACGGGCTATTCCATCGATGTCGAGCTGGCCGATCCGGACAAGCTTCGTCACGGCCGCAACTACACGCTCGCCGGCATGTATACCTATGCGCAGCCCGGGACGATCGCGATGGTCGATTTCGACGGCGGAGCTTTCCACCGGACCGAGCCGATCACGCGCGAGCATGTGCAGAGCGTCCTGCGTCGCGTCTCCTGCACCGACGTCACCGTCACGGCGCTTCGGCTCGCCGCCACCTGGACGGATCGGGCCCATCAGGCAACCACGTATCGCAGAGGGCGGGTGCTCCTCGCGGGCGACGCTGCTCACATCCACTCGCCGCTGGGCGGCCAGGGCCTCAATCTCGGTCTCGGCGATGCGATGAACCTGGGCTGGAAACTGGCGGCGACGATCCGCAGGCAAGCACCGGCCGATCTCCTCGACAGCTATTCGCGCGAGCGGCATCCTGTGGGCGCGCAAATCCTCGACTGGTCGCGCGCGCAGGTCGCGATCATGCGGCCGACACCGAGCACCCGCGCGCTCCAAGCCATCATTCGCGATCTCATCGAGACGCGGGACGGTGCGACCTATTTCGCCGGGCGCGTGCGCGGCGTTTCGCTCCGCTACGATCTCGGTGGCAGCCATCCGCTTGTCGGCCAGAGTGCTCCCGATTTCGAATTGGCTGACGGGACGACGGTCGGACAACGCCTCGGGCCGACGAAAGGGATATTGCTGGACTTCGGCGCCCGTGCACCCCTTCGGATGCTTGCAAGCCGCTGGAGCGACCGGATCACATATGTTGCCGATAACGCGAAGGACCGGCTGGGCCTGAGTGCTGTGCTGGCGCGCCCCGACGGCTTCGTCGCGTGGGCCTGCGACGGTACACCCGACTATGAGGAGGTTGCTCAGGCCGCGTCCCGATGGTTCGGCCAATCCATGGAGGCGCAAGGATTTCCCTGAGCACCACGCAGGTCAGCGCCAACATCAGCAGCGTGTGCCAGGGCGCCACCGAGACCGGCTCGGCCTCGTCCCAGCTGCTCTCCGCGGCGCAGTCGCTGTCGAATGAAAGCAACCGGCTCAACCTCGAGGTCGGCAAGTTCCTGGACACGGTGCGCGCGGCCTGATCGCGCGCCGCTCGCGACAGCAAGACGCATCTTGGACTAGGCAGCCGAAATAGTCTTCACGGTCGTCTCGGCTTGCTCGGCGAGCCAGTTCACGAACAATTCGACGCTGCGATCGCCGATCAGATCGGCTGGCCACTGGGCAACCTGAATTTTCGTGCACTCGACTGTGGGGTAATTGGCGAGTGCGGACACGAGGCGTCCAGACGAAACCGCATCTGCGATCAGAAGCGAGCGCCCCAGCGTCACGCCGGCCCCCTCGGCCGCAGCCGACATGCACATTCCCATGTCGTCCAGCGTCAGGCTGCCGGCGGCAGCGCCCGATTTCGGCAATCCCAGGCGTCTGAACCAGGAGGGCCAGCCCCAGTCGCCGGTCGCGTTGTCGCCTTTGTGGATGAGCGGCAGGGCCAGCAGGCCGTCGGGGTCGGTCAAGGGACGCCGCCGGGGCAACAGGTGCGGCGCGCAGACGGGAAAGATCCGCTCCCAAAACAGCGGCAATTGCGTCGACGTCCGCCGTGCGTCTTCGCTCGCGTTCCAGACAATTCGCACGTCGAGCGGCCGCCTTGAGCTGTCCCCTGTCTCCAGTGGTTTGAGATCAACGTTGATCGACGGATGTCGCGCCGTAAAATCCGGCAGGCGGCGGACGAGCCACCATGTTGCCAACGCCGAGCTCGCGCCTACGCGCAACGTCGTTCGGTTCGAGCGCCGCCGCACCTGAGCATCCAGCGCACCAAGCGCGTCGAGTGCTGCCGCAAGCTCCTGCCTGAGCTGCGCGCCGGCGGGTGTTATCCCGATCCCCGGGTTCTGCCGTTGCAACAATGCGACCCCGAAATGGTCCTCCAGCTTTCGGATCTGATGGCTGACCGCACTCTGTGTGACGCCCAGCTCCGCCGCGGCGCGTGTGAATGAACCATGGCGGGTGACGGCGTCGAACGCGACGAGGGGTGCGAAGGGTGGCAAGCGGCGTGGCATCTCGATCTCCTCAAGCCATGATACAGATTCATGAGCTTTTGAGGAACCATCATTCGACCAGAGCCTGTTGCCCGGCCATCCATGCGCCATGGAGGCCGAAACGATCATGCTCGACAAACCCCAGCAGAACGATGATGAAACGCGGAGCGCCAGTTGGCCTGCCGACGACGGCCGTCGCGGCAATCGCATGTCGCTGGAAACGGCGACGCTGCTTGCAGCGTGCTTGAGCGGCTTTCTGTTTCAAGTCGACCTGACCGCTCTGGCAGCTGCCTTGCCCGACATTGGCCGCGACCTCGGCGCCGCTTCCGCGCGAGCGGCCTGGGCCATCGACGTCTATAGCCTTGCTTTGATCTTCTGTCTGCCGATTGCAGGTAGCCTTGCCGACAGATACGGACGCGTTCAAATGTTCACTTGGGGTGCAGGGTTGTTTGGCCTGGCTTCTCTGCTGTGTGCGTGCGCGACCACGTTCGACGTTCTGCTGACATTCCGCACATTGCAAGGTATCGCCGGGGCCTGCCTCACCAGCACCTCGTCTGCGCTCCTTGCTGGTGCCTACGAGGGGCCTCGCCGCGCGCGGGCGTTTGGACTTTGGGGCACGATCGTCGGTGCCTCGATGGTCGCTGGCCCGCCGCTCGGATCGTTGCTGGCCGATACGATCGGGTGGCGTTGGATTTTTTGGGTCAACTTGCCGCTTTGCGCACTCTTGGTTGTTCTGGTGCTGTGCAGAATTGGCAATAGGCTCGACCAGCAGCGTTCGAGCGCCAAGGTGGATTGGTTCGGTGCTGGCCTTCTTGCGATCACGTCGGCGACGCTCGCGTTTATGTTGCTGGAAGCGCCCGCGCTCGGCGGCATCGCGTCGGCGACGTTCCTGGCGGGCCTCGCCGCTTCGGGGATTGCGCTGCTTTTGTTCGTTTGGGTGGAACACCGACACCCCAACCCGGCGTTCGATCTCAAGCTGTTCGGATCCCGGCAGTTCATCGCGATGTGCCTCGTCCCGATCGCGGGATCGACCGGATTCTGGTCGCTGCTCGTCTACGTGCCGCAATTGGCGCGCGGACCATTGGGTCTCAGCCCGCTTGGGGCGGGTTGGCTCCTGGTCGCGCTCACATTGCCGATGATGGTGTTGCCGCGCTATGGCGCGGCCTTGACGACCCGCATCCCGTCACGGTCGTTCTTCTGTGGTGGTCTCGCGCTTATCGGGATGGCTGACCTGGCGCTTGGTGCGATCTCCGGCGCAAATGCGGGGCCGCACACGTTGGCAATGACCGTCATCGCGTTGCTGGTCAGCGGATCAGGCTGTGCCGTGATCAACGCTCAGATCACCGCCGCCGCCGTGTCGGCGGTTCCAGGCGATCGTGCGGCGACCGCATCGGCCATTTGCGTCACGATGCGCCAAATCGGTTTCAGCTTCGGGATCGCGCTTCTGGGCGCGGCCCTGCAACTCAGCCCGAATGGCGACTATCTCGCCGCGTTCATCGCTGCAGGCGCATCGACCCTTGCCCTGACCGCCATCGTCTATTGGCTCATGGACGGGAAACAGGCTGCATAGCGGCGCGCGCCGTGCCGCTTTTGTTTGTGCTTCTTCTAACTGGCGAGCTCTCTCAACGCGGGTCGTCCCGGCCTAGTGCGCAATTGCGCACGGGGGGCCGGGACCCATAACCACGGGGGGAAGTTGGGCGAAGATTCGTCGTTCGGTACTCCTACCGCCCATCGAGAGATTCCGCGGTATGGGTCGCGGCCTTCGCCGGGACGACGATGTGGTGGAAGCTATGCGCCACGCACTCAACCGTCATCGCCCGGCTTGACCGGGCGATCCAGTACTCCGAGAAAGTCGTTATTGAATCGAGAGGCCGCGGCGTACTGGATGCCCCGGTCAAGCCGGGGCATGACAGTGTCGCCAATCGCAAAGGGCTTCCGCCTTAGCCCTTAAGCCCCCACAGCCACCGGTGCGAACACCACCTCGATCAGCGTGCCGGAATTGCCCGCGCTCTTGATGTTGAACTGGGCGCGGTTGGCTTCGACCAGGGCCTTGGTCAGTGACAGGCTCAGCGCCGAACTGTCCGCGGCATCGCCGGGCGGTGGCGTGCGGAACGGCTCCATCGCGGCGGCGACCTCGCGCTCGCTCAGGCCGTGGCCGGTGTCGCGGATGCGCAGGGCAATCTCGCCGCGGTCGGTGAGCGCGGTCGAGACGATGACCTGGCCGCCGGCGCTGGCGAGCCGGATCGAGTTCGAGATCAGGTTCATGGTGATCTGCCGCATCGCGCGCGCGTCCGCGCTCACCTGCGGCAGCGCATGCCCGAGCGAGGTGCGGATGATGATGCGCTCGCGGTTGGCCTGCGGCTGCATCACCGTGACGCAGGCTTCGACGAGATCGTTGAGGTTGAGGTTGGCAAAATTGAGATCGAGCTTGCCGGTCTCGATCCGCGACAGCTCCAGCAGATCGTCGATGATGGTGATGACGCGCTCGCCGGAGGCGCGGATGTCCTTCATGTATTCGCCGTAGCGCTCGTTGCCGAGCGTGCCGAAGCGCTCGGAGATCATCACCTCGGCGAAGCCGATGATGGCGTTGAGCGGCGTGCGGATCTCGTGGCTGATCCGCGCCAGCATGTCGGCCTTGGCATTCGCCGCGCCGTCGGCGAGACGGCGGGCGCTCTTGAGCTCGCTCTCGCCCTTCTTGCTCTGCGAGAGGTCGCGGAACACGGCGAAGAAGTTCGGGCCGTCGGGCCTGGTGCGACCCATGATCATGGCGAGCGGAATCACGCCGCCCTTCTTCTCGCGCCCCAGCACCTCGCGGCCGTGGTCGAGCAGGCTCGCGATGTCCTGGCTCTTGAGGCTTTCGAGATAGTCGAACACGATTTGCTGGCTCTCCGGCGCGAACAGCGTCACCAGGTTCCGCTGCATCAGCGTTTCGCCGTCATAGCCGAACAGCGCTTCGGCGCTGCGGTTGCAGGCGTGGATGTTGCCTTCGGCATCGAACATGACGATGCCCTCGGCGGTGGTGTCGAGGATCGCGGCGAGATCCTGGGCGTCGGCATCGCCGGCCTCGGGCTCGAGCTCGGGCGCGTAGGGGAAGGATTCTGCGACGACGGGTTCGACGACGACAGGCGGCGCGACGACGGGCGCAGCAACGACTGTTGCCGCTTGCGGCAGCGCGCAGATCAGCGCATGCGCGCTCGCGCCGTCCCAGTCGATCGTGTGCAGATGCGCTTCGGTGGTCGGAAGCGGCTCTTGGCCGTTCGCCACCGTCGCGCTGATCGTCACCGGCGTGCCTGCTTGCGACGTGCTGCTCGCCGCCGACACGCCCGGCTCGACATAGAGCGCATCGAGCCCGCCGGCATCCTCCAGCGCGCCCAGGCTGGAATAGCCCATGCGCGCGAGGAAGGCGGGGTTGGCGTAGAGCAGCCGATCGAGCCGGTAGATCAAAACGCCCGTCGGCAGCAGATCGAGCAGTGCGCGGTCGCGCAAGCTGTGGCCCTGCGCGGGCGGCGCCGGTTCGGTCAGCCATTCGGCCGGCGCGTGCGGCGCCTCGGGCTCCGGCATCGGAGGTTCGGGCGTGGTTTCCGCCGTCGGCGGCGCGGCCGAGACGGCGGCGATCGTCTCGCGTTCGCGTTCGAGCCGCTCGGACAATTGCCGGGCGAGCTCGTTGAACGCGCTGTTCTCGACCGGAGTCAGCGTCGGCGATCGCGCATCGCCGGGCGGGCGGAACGGCACGACATTGGGAGGCGTTTCCACTGATGTTTCCAGATCGGTTGGATGTGAATTCGCGTCGGCTACGGGTTCGGGCAGTTCAGGTTCAGGTGTCGGCTCAGGCTCAGGCTCAGGCTCGGGTGCGGGCGGCTCGCTCGGCGGCGGCGGCGCCTCCGCCACGGGCTCCGGCTCGGGATCGAGTTCGACGACGTCGGCAGAGAGGCCGTGCTGTGCAGGCGGCGCGGCGAACAGCTCAAAGCGCCTGAGCGCATCGAGCCGGTTCAGGCCGTCGAGATCGCGACAGACGCCAAAACCCCTGAAGCCCGCGAAATTGCGCTCGCGGTCGTAGACCGGCAGGCCCGCGAGCTCGACCGGCAGATGCTCGCCGCCGTCGGCCGGCCAGTTCACGGTGATCCCGGCCCAGGTGTCGTGGCTTGCAAGCGCCTGCGCGACGCGGCCATCAGGATCGAGCGCAAATTCGTCGGCGATCTCGCGCCAGGGGCGGCCGAAGCCGGCGGCGGTGTGCGCACCGATCAGGTGGATGAACTCGTCTGAGCCGAGCACAAAGCGCCCCTCCGCATCCACCTGCCACAGGAAGCGCAGCGGATGCTGACGCGGTGCGGACGGCTCCGCTGGCGGCGGTTCGACCATGTGTGAGGTGATCGGCGCGGCCTGCGGCGACACAATGGCCTCTCGCGGGTTTTCAACCGGAGTTTTGGGCGCGGCGTCGATCGTTTCGCCGATCATGTCCCGGGCAGGCGCTTCGGCCGCCTCCTGGATCGTGACGACCTCCGGCATCGCGTCGCTCGAGGCGTGCGCGTCCGCGATCGCCTCCGATGGCGGGACGGTCTCGCTCGGAGCCGGCGTTTCGACCGGCTCGGCGAAGGCGTCGAACAGCGCGATTCCGGAGGCGCCCTCGTTCGGCCGCGCAGGCCGCGCATGGTCCGGCACCGCAGCCGGAGGGACCGGCGGAGCGTCGGGCGCGGGCTGAGCATCTTGTTCGCGCGCGCTATTCTCTTCGACATCGGGCGCCGCCGGCCGGGCGGCAGGCTCGATCAGCGCGACCAGGCCGACATCGGCGCCGATGCCGACCCGTTGCAGCACCATCTGGCCGATGCCGATCGGCGTCTCGGCGCGGCCTTTCGCCAGCGCATCGCTGCGGGCCTGGTCGAGGCCGGCATCGCCGAGATCGCGGAAGCCGAGCAGGGAGCGGGCGGCCTCGCTGGCGCCGACGAACAGGCCGTCGGGCGCGAACGCCGCCATCGGCACCTTGGCGCCCTCGACGAGACGATGCAGGCGCTCGACCAGCGGCATGGAGCGCAGGGTCGGATCCATCGCGGTGACGAGCACGCCGGAGCTTCCATCGGCGAAGTCGAGGCGGACGCAGGCGCAGGTCATCAGCGTGCCCAAGCGGGCGCCGAAGCCCTGCAGCCGTTCCAGCCTGATCGCGCCGCTCGGCGCCAGCCGGCGCGCGAGCCGGGCGACCTGGCGGCGATGGCTGTCCGCGGGGCCGAAGGTCCTGTCCGCGAGCGCTGTGCCATTGGCCGCGCCAAACAGCCTTGCGCCGACCGGATTGGCCCAGAGCACGCGCGTGCCGTCGATCGACCAGAGCCAGGCGGGCAACGGAGAGGTCGCGTGCACGGCCAGCCGGGGATCGCCCACGCCTCGCAACTGGAAATCCGAACTCGTCATCCGACCGGCTTCAAGTCTCGCTTGTCAGCATCAGGGTGCAAGGCTGCCGGAATGACAGCCTTAAGAAAGGGTTAGTATCGCGCGCAGGCGCAGGCAGGTCCACGGCTCCGGTCTACACGGCCAAGCCTAAAGCCGCGATAACCTTAATGTAGCCGCCCCCGCAAGCCGCAGCCCAACGGCATCCGCAGGATTCGCGGGCGGGGCAGCCCAGCGAAATGCGCCAGATCGTCAGCGGCATCACAGGTGCCCATCCTCCCCTGGAGGGGGAGGATCGGTTCGCATGGAGCGAAGCGCAATGCGAACCGAGGTGGGGTGACAGTCTCTCAATGGAGGCGGTGCCCGAGTGGAGAGATCACCCCACCCCGCTCGCGCTTCGCGCGATCGACCCCCGAGCGAGCTCCGCTCGTCTCGACCCCTCCAGGGGAGGGTAAGACGGCCGCCCTCGGCTCACACCAGACTACCTCAACCCAGGGTTCCCTCATGCGGAACCCTCATCCTCACCGCGATTAAATTTCGCGGCGCAGCCCGGATCACGTTTGCGTTGCACAATGTTGACATCTTAGGCAGCGATAGTGATCGGCGCTGGGCGAGCCATCTTTTTGTATCGCGTTCCAGTGTTCGTTCCCGCTGAATTTGAGGCCTAGGTCGGGGCCGGCGGGCGCGCCAGAAGGCTCACTCCATTTTTTCTTTATCGTGAGGGACATCATGACAGGTGCGACTGATCCGTTTTCTGCCTCGATCATTCCGTTCGAGGTTCCCGAGCAGATGCGTGCGTTCGCCGAAAAGGGCGTGTCGCAGGCCCGCGAGAGCTACGCCAAGTTCAAGGACGCGGCCGAGACCCACAACGGCACCGTTGAGGCCGTGTTCACCTCCGCCAACAAGGGCGCGAGCGAGTACACCGCCAAGCTGGTGGAGTTCATGAAGGCCAACACCAGCGCCCAGCTGGACTTCGCCCAGCAGCTGTTCGGCCTCAAGTCGCCGGCGGAAGCGCTGGAGCTGTGGACCGGCCACACCCGCACCCAGCTCGAGACCTTCCAGTCCCAGGCCAAGGAGCTGGCCGAGCTGACCCAGCGCGTCGCCGCCGAGACCGTCGAGCCGATCAAGGCCTCTGCCTCGAAGTTCTACAAGCCCGCCGCCTGATTAGGCCGGCTGGTTTAAATTAAGAAACCCGGGCCTAGAGCCCGGGTTTTGCTTTGGAAATAACCTCGTCGGAAGCGCGATTCTCGGGTTTTGCGGCCTTGCCAAAAACGCCCGTTGCACCTAGTTTCCGCCCCGTCCAGCCCCCCTTAGGTCGACGGCCCGTCCAGGCCGCCCAAGGCGGCTCGCAAGGATGCAGTTGTAGCTCAGTTGGTTAGAGCGCCTGTCTGTGGAACAGGAGGTCGGTGGTTCGAGCCCACCCAACTGTACCAAGATTGCGGATAACACCGCGTTCCCAGCATCTTACTGATAGACCAGCAGGATTTGCGCCGCCTAAAATACAAAAGGCTGCACAAATGGCGTTGCGAATGGTCGCGTTGAATCGAGCCGCAGATGGTCGGTGGTTCGCCCGTAAGGGCATCCCCGAGGACGTACGCGAGGACTACCAACGGCTCTATGGGCACAAGCGCGAGGCGCACCTCAAGCTTCCGGCCGGTACGCCTAAGCACGAAGCCAAGGCCCGCCTCGGAGAGTGGGAGGCCGAGGTCGAAACCCGCATCGCGACCCTGCGAGCCCAAAGGAATGGCGAGGGTCAACCACTCAC
Source organism: Bradyrhizobium sp. P3_C3 (assembly GCF_056402655.1). NCBI lineage: Bacteria > Pseudomonadati > Pseudomonadota > Alphaproteobacteria > Hyphomicrobiales > Nitrobacteraceae > Bradyrhizobium > Bradyrhizobium sp. P3_C3. Next base: position 87,460 of record NZ_JBFUGY010000029.1, read on the forward strand.
CAAGCTCAACGCAATCGCGCTTGCGGGCCGTTGGTACAACTGGTTCGTGAAGCAGCACGAGGCCGATCCAGGGAAGCCAAAGTACTGGCGGGACTTCAGCGATCACGTCGTGTGGAATGTGATCCGCCCAGAGGCGCCTGACGAGTACGAAGAGGATCCAGGGTCCGACCCTCACGCAGATTGGCAATATGACCCAGAGGTGCGGGAAGCCGTGAGGCCGCAGATTGCTGAATTGGCGCGGGTCGCAACCTTCCTCGCCAACGAGGGGAAGGCGTTGAACCTTACCGCGCATGCGCTGTTCGTGGACGCTGTCAGCGACAATCTGTTGCCCGCAATCCAGCTATTGGAGAAGCGCGCGAATGGCGACTACGCCCGTGACGAGAGGCCCGATACCTTCCCGCCGTTCGCAGACGGGGCGCCGCGCTCGCCCAGTGTGAGTTGCTGGGAGCTTTTTGAGGCTTTCGTGCTTGCAACAAAGCCGGCGCCGAAGACGGTGACCCGTTGGCGGGCCGTTTTCCTTGAGATGCAGCGAGAGTGGTCCCTCCGACCTAGCTCCGGAAGGCCTAGCATGTAGAACGCCGGGCGCACGTTTTAAGGCCGCTAGACCCCTTCCGCCCTCGGCGAAATCATCACCGATACGAGTTTCGAAACGTGTATCCGGGTTGTGGTGGATCAGTTGCTGACCTTGATTGCTGATGATGATCGAAGTGTGCTCAATTGAAAACGCGCTTTGCCATTTCATCGAATGGGACAGCAGTGCTCGCTTGAAGAGCATCGCCGCCAGTCACATTTCATAGGGATCGGGGATCGTTGGCCCGGCACACTGGCAACGCACCCACCGGCCCTCATTGAAGGTCGCGTGCGTCCAATAAGAGCGAGTACGGGCTGCGTTCGAGCACCGCTCGACACAGTACCTCTACGCAAACGCAACGGCACGAGCCGTCGAGGGAGACCTTGGCGGCTTTTGCGTGTGGCAGGCCTCCTGTGATTGACAGTTGAGCGAACCCGTGTCGACCCTTCGGCGCTGTCTGTGGGAACAGGAGGTCGGTGGTTCGAGCCCACCCAACTGTACCACCGTTGCGGATAAGTCCGCTTTCCCAGCAACTTACTGATAGGCCTGATGTATTTGCGCCGCCTAAAATACAAAAGGCGCTACAAATGGCATTGCGGATGGTTGAGTTAGTTCGAGCGAAGGGTGGCGGCTTTATCGCTCGAAAAGGTATCCCGGCCGATGTGCGCGACGACTATGGGCGCTTGTATGGGGTGCGCTGGGAAGCTCAGCTTCGGATACCGAGCGGGACGCCAATCCCCTTTGCGAAGTCACAGCACGGCGAGTGGTTAGCTGAGATTGAGACCCGTATCGCTGCATTACGGGCGCATAGGAATGGCGAAGGCCAGCCTCTCACCCGGCTTAACTATAGCGCTCGCTGGGCGCTGGTACGTTTGGTTCGTGAAGCAGCACGAGGCCAATCCTGGTCCCGCGAAATACTGGCGGGAGTTCGGTGACCATCTCGTGTGGAAGGTCATCTACCCCGAGGCGCCCGATAGCTACCACGAAGGCCCTTATATGGACAGCTTTGCAACCTGGTTGTAACTTTCCAAAGGTTGACGTTCGGAGGAACGGTGGACGGTGGCAGACACGCCCCTAAACGACGCTCCGAAGTTGAACGATAGCAAATCCGCATCGTTCTCCACTCGTCTGCGTCTTCGCCTTGGGAAACTCGGCGCGATCATTGCGTCCGTTGCTGCGGTTGGTGCTGTGGTCGGCGGGCTCGCGGGCTACTGGCACGCGTGGGACATTTTGCACAGCCACGTCGGCAGAGATACGACCACGACCACGACTGCCGCGTCCACCGGTCTGATCGTCTCGAAGGGGCCTTCAGTAGCTGTATTGCCTGTTTCGAGCCCCATTGCCGCGCCGGGGCTTGGTTCGTTTGCCGACAGGGTAACCCAACAACTTGCATCCTCCCTCGGGAGGTTCAGCACTTTGCGAGTGATACCGCGCGCAACCGCTGCAAACTTTCTAAAGGAAGGTGATGATGCCATCAAAGCGGCCCGGAAGGCGCAAGTCGACTATCTGGTGAGCGGTGAGGTTCACCCATTGGGCGGCGGTGCTCGCGCGAATATCCACGTTTCGGACCTGCGCACTGGTACAGAGATTTGGTCGAAGTCCTTCGATGCGAATGCCGAAGGCGTGCAAACGGAAACGTCCGCGTACGAAATTGGCGACGCCGCCGCCGTGCAGATTGGTGGCTACCCCGGCGCAATTATGAACGCAGATTACTCGCAATCCCAGAACAAGCCGGTCTTCGAACTCAGTCCATATGAATGTATTGTTCATGCGGTAGTCGGGTCTGTACGTGGATTGTCATCCGCAATTCTGAAAGCGTTAGAGTGCTCCAAGCGACTTACCGAGCGACAGCCGAATAACGCATTCGCGTGGTCAGCACGCGCCACTGTTCTTTTTAACCAAAGAAGCATGGGGATCGGTCTACCTTCCGACCAAATTCAACACACCGATAAGCGTCTGTATTTGAACGAGGAAATCTTACGGGGCGCGACACGGGCCGTTGAGCTTGCACCCGACGATGCGTTCGCTCAAAGAACCTACGCTCTGGCGATGAGTACCAAATGTCAAATCCACCTGTACCGACAAGAATTGGAAAAGGCCCTCGCGCTCAATTCCAACGATGCGCGAACCCTCTCAGGAGGTATGTGGCTCGCCTTCATGGGGGACTGGGATGACGGGACCGCAATGGCCGAAAAGGCCATTCGCTTGGCGGGTCCCAATGCCTCGTTTGCTTGGTGGTTAGCGCCCGCAAAGCGACACTGGTGGAAAGGCGAATATCAACAGGCGCTTGAGGATTTCCGGCACGCCTACCTTGAGGGTTTTTGGCTCAGTCATCTCGATCAGGCGTACGCGCTGCCGTTTCTCGGTCGGTTCGACGAGGCCAAGGCGGAGGTCGGAAAGCTGCTGAAATTGCGCCCAGATTTCACCATTCGCGAGGCCGACAGTTATTATCGAATGTTCTGCTTTCAGCCCGAATACATCGAGAAGATGAACAGCGCGCTACGGCAGGCAGGGCTGCCAGAATAGAGAAGAAGCTCTGGGAGCCGGCGCACAGCAGGCAAGTGCCTTCCCTATTAGATGGTCGTGAAGCTTCAGTGCCAGTCGTGAGTTACGGTGACAGTGCACGAAACTCCGCCTCCGATCTGTCGGGCGTGCCTCCGTTGCCGTCCGGGAACATGAATCGGTGCAGTGTCACCGAAATCCCGGAAATGCCTTCCCGCTATCCATGTTCATAACGTTCTTCGGAATTCCAGCTTGCGTCGCAACCAGACGCCATTTTCTTCGGAATTCGGCCGGGGACCACGGCAGCCCATTTGTGTCGCAAATAATGAGGGGGCCCTCATCAGGAAGGTCAGCCCGCGTCAGTCTGTCCACGGAGGTGTCGGCATAGACGGCCAGCTCTTTCATGATCATCGGGCTACCCTTCAAATCAAATCTGCGCTCCCGTCCGCGCCTATCGACAGAATGCAGGATGATTTCTTCATCTATGTCGGACCAAAGCAGACCTCCGTGCCAGCTTTGTTTGAGCCCTTCGACTGTGCGTCGTACGCTTCCCGCGCCGGCTTGGCCAGCGGGTACCCATTCTCCTATGACGGCCTTCTGGTTCAGTCGCAATTCAAATTGGAAGGCTTGCGCTAGGGCGATAGAATACCAGCCGAAGTGTTCGCGCGCACTGGTTCGGACTAGCTCCGCCTGCTCAGGTGACAATGCGGTGCTCCGTGCAGTAGATCTCTCGAATTGCATTTCACTCAATGCATCAGAGAGTCGGCGGCATTCTTTGTCTTCAAGAATAATTGCGCCGAAACGAAATATCACACGTAGCCGACTGATAAGTGAATGAGCTTTGGCGATCTTGCCATTACCAAGCCAGCCCTCATGCCACGCTAACAAGTCGCGAGAGCGAATCTTCCTCAGAGAACAAGCCCCGTGTTCACGCGTGATCTGCGACAGAAGACGTTCGTGCCTTACGCGCACGCCGTGGCTCAACTTGAGAAAAGAAGATTGCCGATCAGTGCGGTAAGAATCGATCAGTTCACTTAGTGTGTCCGTCATCTGGATGCTCAAGTTCTAAAATAAATCGATATAACAACTGCGATGATAACGATCGCCCCAAGAATTCCAAGAACGCCTTCAGCGCGGATTTGAGTGCCAAGAAACCTTATGTCGAGTCGTTGTGGATGCCGCATGATGTTTCCTCAGTTGGGTGTAGGAGTCGAGCGATACGTCCTGATTGACCGCATTGTTCGGCTGACACGCAACGAAGATTGGCGACAAAAATGAATGACAGCAAATTCAATAGTTTATGGCGATCTGCTTGCCTGCACGCTCTATGCAGAAGAGCGCTGAAGCACTTTTTGTTCGTTCGCTATACCGGCATCGCTTTGAGAAGCCTGCAAAATCAGCGCGCGGATTCATTCGCGAGCCGATTCGGTAGCCAACGTTAGCTACACGCCGCATTCGACCATGTGACAAGTCAATGAGTTAGGATCATACGCGCTCTTTGCCGTAGAGCGCGGATGACTGACTAAAGCGACTTCGTAATTGCGGTGGCGATGCATGAAATTCGCGTCGCGCTGGGGCCTGCCGGCTTGGCCGGTTCGGGTCCTCTCGTTTGCTCAACGCGTGCCTACCTCACCCCCGCCACCACCGGCAACGTCACCGCAGCCAGCAGCGTGCCCAGCGCCACCGCCCCCGGCACCGGGTTCACCTGCCGCTGATACTGAACCACAAAGATGTACGCGTTCGCACCGGTCGGCATCGCTGCGAACAGCATGATCACGCCGTACCGGCGGCAGGTTGAACAGCTTTGCCAGCACGAACGCGACCATCGGGCGTCGCCAGAAGCTTTAGCGCGCCCATCACTGCGATGCTGCTCGCCTTTGATCTCGAAGCGGAAGAAATGCGCAGAGTGATTGGCTGCGTCAACATTTCTGGCTTGGTTTGATCATCCTTGGCGATGTAGCCTGATTGCGCGTTGCGATCTGCGTCGATGGCCGTATTCATCCCAATGACATCGGCCGCATCACGTCTAGCCTTCCCGAGGAAATTCGAGCGCAACAATCGTTGGGGATCTCATGTCGAACTCCGATCTCGCGTTGTCGATTGCGCTCGGTGTCGGTCTTGCGGCCGCGACGGGCTTCCGGGTGTTCCTGCCGATGCTGGTTGCCAGCGTGGCCGCTTACTCGGGTTCGCTTCCCTTGGGCGACGGTTTCGCATGGCTTGGAACACCTGCTGCAATGCTCATGCTTGGCGTGGCCGCGCTCCTGGAGGTTGGTGCGTATTTCATTCCCGGCGTGGATAATGTGCTCGATGTCATCGCCGCGCCTGTCGCCATGATCGCCGGAGCCATCCTGTCGGCGGCGACCATGGCAGACCTTCCGCCGATGATGAAATGGACGGCCGCCATCGTCGCGGGGGGCGGCGCGGCCGGCATCGTGCATGGCGTCACCGCCGCCGTGCGGGCCAAATCGACGGTCCTGACGGCTGGCCTCGGCAACTCAACCGTTGCGACCGCCGAACTGGGCGGTGCACTCCTCGTATCGCTTCTTGCCCTGGCTGCGCCGGTTGCCGCCTTCGTGCTCGTCGTTCTGATACTCTGGCTGGCGATACGTTTGATCCTGCGCTTGCGGAGGTCAGCTCCTCGCACGGATCAACCGGGATGACCGCGTGACTGCTCGTGCGGCTACCTCACCCCCGCCACGATCACCACCACCACCGGCAGCGTCACCGCCGCCAGCAGCGTCCCCAGCGCCACCGCCCCCGACACCGGGTTCACCAGCCGTTGATACTGCGCCGCGAAGATGTAGGCGTTCGCGCCGGTCGGCATCGCCGCGAACAGCACGATCACGCCGGCCGCGACCGGAGGCAAACCGAGCAGCTTTGCCAGCACGAACGCCACCGCCGGCATCGCCAGCAGCTTGAGCGCGCTCATCGCGGCGACGCTCAGCATCTCGCCTTTCACCTCGAACCGAAACAGATTGATGCCGAGCGCGATCAGCGCCGCCGGCGATCCCGCCTGCGCGAGCAACTCGATCGTTCGGTCGACGACGGGATTGAGGCCGAGGCCGGTAAAACGCCAGACCACGCCGAGGCCGATTCCCAGCATGAGCGGATTGCGCGCGAGATCCGCGAGCACTGGGCGGACGACCGACAGAACCGAGCCCGTCCGCTTGCGGCTGACAAGCTCCATCTGGAGGATGCCGCAAAGCCAGAGCAGCGGCGTGTTCACCGACAGGATCAGCGACATCGGGCCAGCGGCCTCGTTGCCGAGCGCTGAGAGCACCAGCGGAATGCCGAGCATCACGATGTTGCCGTAGACCGAGCCGATCGCGAACACGACGCCGTCCTCGCGGTCCTCGCGCCGTTCGCGCAAGCATGCCGAGATCGCCAGCGCGGCGATCCAGGTGATGGCGAGCGCGCCGTAATAGGCGCCCCACATCCGCCAGGGGCTGACATCGGGGAATTCCGACACGACGATGGTGCGGAACAGCAGCGCCGGAATGGCGATGCTGAAGGCGAATTCGGAGATGCCCTTGTGCGCCGTCTCGGAGACGAAGCGAAACAGCACCGACGCATAGCCGGCCGCGATCAGAGCAAACACCGGCGCGACGATCAACACTGTGGCCATGCGCCCCTCATCTCACGGGGACATCACACGACCACCCCACGTCCTCGATCATGCCATCATGCCGCTGTTTTGCCCGACGAGTCAAATCGATTTCGTAAAATCCGTAAATGGCCGCCGTGGCCTGGCTACTGTGCATGGGGTTGTTTTCGCGTTTTCTTGTTGGACCGAAGCTGAAGCCGCGCGCGGACCCGATCTCGCCAATTCTGCCAAAGGCTTAGCCTGATATTGCGACATCGTGCCCGGGATGGGCCCGCGTCGGGCCGATCGGCCTGTTGCCCGGAGCGCACAGGTTGCCGTTTTCGCTTCAGGCCTCGTTGCCAACGAACGCCCGTTCACCCACTATTCGCTCTGACTCGACATGTGGGGGGATCGATGCTGGCGCTCCGTTTCAAAAAATCCTTGGCTGCTGCGATCTCGGGCATTGCGCTCGCCGTCCTGGTCCATCCCGGCGCCGGCTTCGCCTACACGCAGGAGGAGCAGCAGGCCTGCTCGCCGGACGCGATGCGGCTGTGCGGCGAGTTCGTTCCGAACGTCGATGCCATCACCGCCTGCATGATCCAGAAGAAGGCGCAGCTCTCGCCGCAGTGCAAAGTGTTCTTCCGCCAGGGACCCGAGCCCGGCGAGGCCCGCGCCGGTAAGCCGACGGCCAAGAAGAGCACCAAGCCTTCGCAGAAGGCGGCCAAGAAGAAGAAATCCAGCGAAAGCTGAGCGCGGGACCTGCGTTCTTTCTTTGAAGCTCGTCATGTCAGGGCAAACGCGCGAAGCGCCGTCGCGTCGGTGTCCTCTGCATGTGTGTTGCCGGCATCAGCTGCGCGCCAGCCTCCGGACTCCTTTTGTTCGCCTCGCCGTGCGGACGCCTGCGACAATTACCAGCGCGTTCGACGGAAAAGAGTCGCGAGAGGGTTTGCGCGGCGAGGTTGCATTCCGTTTTTCCCGCGTTGCTGCCGAAAAAGCGTGGGATTGCCGGCGTGAAGGGCGTTTCGTTGCGATTGGTATCCTGGTCGCGCGAAGCAGTGTGACTCAAAAGCCAACACGTCTTGTTATTTCGTGGCTCTGAGGCAACTGCCGGTAAATTTTTCTTTCCCGAATCAGCGTGGTGATTCATTTTCGTGATCTGGGGTCAATCTGGAGGCCAGAGGTATGAACGTAATTGTTTTTGCATCGCGTAAAGGCGGCTCGGGCAAGAGTACCCTGGCCGCACATCTCGCCGCGCAGATCAAGGCGAGCAAGCAGGTGATGCTCGTGGACGCGGATCCGCAGGGCTCGCTCACGCTGTGGCACAAGCTGCGCGGCACCAACGAGCCGCCGATCAAGGCTGCCGTGAACTCGGTCAGCGGTATCGTCTCCGCTGCCAAGCGCGACGGTTATGAATGGGTGTTGATCGACACGCCGCCGAATCTGTCGGCCGTCGTCGATGACGCGATCAAGAACGCGACCATGGTGGTCATTCCGGCACGTCCCGGCGTGTTCGACGTCAAYGCGGTGCAGGAAACCATCCAGATGTGCCGCGCGGCGCGCAAGCCCTACGCGGTCGTGCTCAACGGTGCGCCGGCGCGCCGCGACGAGTCCGAAAGCCCGATCGTTACCATCGCCCGCGAGGCGCTGGCGAAATTCCGCGCGCCGGTGTGGGGCGGCCAGATCACCAACCGTTCGGATTTGCTGATGGCGCTCAGCCACGGCGAAGGCGCGCGCGAGTATCAGGCCGAGAGCCGTGCGGCCCAGGAAATCGCAAGGCTGTGGGCGGCGATCGAGCGTTCAGTGAAGGCTATTCGCGGCACGGCGTCGGCATCCGGCGCAATGCACAAGCAGGCGGCATAATTTTCATAAATCATTCCCCCGGACGGAAAGCGCGCGGAAGTCCGCGCGTTTTGCGTTTCGGCCCGGTGGAGACGCGTTATGCCACCATCAGCATGTAGAACACGATGACCGGCGACAGCGTCAGGATCACCGACCAGATGCCGGCGGCCCAGAGAATGTCCTCGGTGGTAAAGCTCTGCTGTCCGGCGTCGTAATGCGACGCCACTTCATTCTGGATATTCACAAAACGCCCCCGCGATTTCTTCGCTTATGGGCGCCAGTGATAGCCGCGATGTTTTAACATTCCGGGTCGCAATTTCGGGCGCATTCGAACACAGGTGCTACCACGGATTAACCATGCCGGCGCGGTGCGCGCGTTCGCGCGGGGGTAACTACGGGGCACGTTCTTACCCTCCCCCTCCAGGGGAGGGTGAAGGGCTCGCGCCGCCGCTAAACCCACTCACTGTATTTCCTTCTGATCTCGTCGATGTAGTCCGCGCGCGATTTCACCTCATCCGCGGTCAATCCGATATCGCGCCGCAGCCAGTCGGATAACTCGCTCGCATATGAAACGCGTTCCCATGCCGCCTTCAGCGCTTCGCGCCATTGACGAATGTCCATAGGTCGATCTCTTTCCGGATTGAGATGATGTCGAGCGGACACGACGCTGCCTTCCCTCTCCCGCACGGGGAGAAGGGGGTGGCGGCGTGCGTGTGAAGAGAGGAAGCGGAGGCGCTACGCGGCGACTTTCATCCGTCGCTCGATCTCGCGGTCGATCTGGGCTGCGAGCTCGCTGCTCACTTCGACCATCGGCAGGCGCACTTCGGGGCTGTCGATGAGGCCGCACCGCCACAGCCAGTACTTCGCGGGCGCCGGGCTCGGCTCGGTGAACAACAGGCGCGTCAGCTCGGCGACCTCGTGCCAGCGCGCCTGCGCCGCGTCGTGGTTGCCTCGCTTCACCTCGGCATGCACGGCGGCAAACGTCGCGGTCTCGACATGGGCGGACAGCACGATGCCGCCGTCGGCGCCGTCGGTGAGCGCCTCAAGGTAGTTCGCGTCCTCGCCGGTGAGCACGCGAAAGCCCTTCGGCCTGTCGCGCAGGAGCGCGACGGATTGCTCGCGGTTCGCGCCGCAATCCTTCAGCCCGACGATGTTCCGATGTTCGGCAAGCCGCAGCAGCGTCTGGTTGGTGATGTTGACCGAGGTGCGATAGGGGATGTTGTAGAGCGCGATCGGCCACGCCGCGTGATCGGCAAGGGCTTCGAAATGAGCCAGGAGCCCGCGCTGCGAGGGCCGCACATAATAGGGGCTCGCGATCAGATAACCGTCGATCGGCCAGTCCGCGGTCTCGTCGAGGCGTTCCTTCAGCCGCGAAGTGTCCGCGCCCGACAGTCCGAGGCAGATCGGCGGCGTGCGGCGCCCCGCCGCCATCTCGTCGCGTACGATGGCGACGAGGCGCTCGAGCTCGGTCTCGCGCAGCGTCATGCCTTCGCCTGAGGTCGCCCCCAGGATGAAGCCGTCGACGGCCTGCCCGCTGTAATGTCGCGTCAGCCGCCGCAGCGACCTCTCGTCGAGAGCGCCGTCGCGAAACGGCGTCACCAGCGGCAGCCAGAGTCCGTGCAAATGATCTTGTAGACCGGTCATGTTCCATCTCCTTCTCGGGAAAAAAACCTGAGACGGAGGGCACATGAAAAAACCCCGTCCAGGCGGCGGGGTTTCGGGATTTGCTTGCGATGACGAAGCTGTGTTAGCGCGCGCAAAAATCCGAGGTCCCCGGATGGGGGCCTTTTTTCGAGGCGACTGCCTTGAACGAGATTGCGCACGACTTCGTGATCATTCGCAAATGATGCGGGGTGTACGTGGAACTGTCAATACACGCGGAACGTGAAACCCGAATGGGACAGAAAAAAAGCCGGGCTCAAGCGAGCCCGGCTTAAGGTATTGGCCACGTGAGGCCGACACAATCACCTTCCAAGAGGGATTACTGAACTCCCGCGCCACTGGAGGAGGGGGACAAATGCGCAACGCGAAGGCTCAGCGTGGAAACATTATGGGCTCGACGAGCGCCATGCAGCAACCGTTCAGGTCGCATGTCAGACATGCGGAAATCAGGAAGGCCAGCGCTGCGCCTTGCTCACCACGAAGTCGCGGAACACCTGCACGCGCGCGACTGTCTTCAACTCCTCGGGATAGACGAAATAAGTGTCGAGCTGGATCGAATCCGATTCTCCGAACAGCTGCACCAGGCGGCTCTGTTCCTCGATCAGATAGTCCGGCAGCGCCGCGATGCCGAGGCCCTGCTGACAGGCGCGGACAAGGCCGAGGATGTTGTTCACCCTGAAATAGGCCTCGCGCGGACCAGAGCCGTTGCGGCCGGCTTCGACCAGCCAGTTACGGTTCTGAAGATGCGGCGCGAAGTTGCCGTCGGAGAGCGTGATGATGCGGTGGGAGTCGAGCTCCTCGAGCGTGCGCGGCGTGCCGAAGCGCTTGATATAATCCGGCGAGCAATAGGCGTGGAAGCCCATCGCGAACAGCTTGCGCTGGATGAGATCCGGCTGCGTCGGCTTGCGAGTGCGGATCGCGACATCAGCCTCGCGCATCGACAGGTCGAGCTCCTCGTCGGTGACGATCAGCGAGATCCGGATCTCCGGATAGAGCGCAGTGAACTCGCCGAGCCGCGGGATCAGCCAGTTGATGCCGACACCGGGCGTGGTGGTGATCTTGAGGTCGCCGCTCGGCCGCTCGCGGCTGTCGGTCAGCTTGGCGCGCGCTGCCTGCAACTGCATGAACACGTCATGCGCGGTGCGGAAGAGCAGGTCGCCCTGCTCGGTGAGGATCAGGCCGCGGGCGTGGCGGTGGAACAGCGAGACCGAGAGCTCCTGCTCCAGCGCCGAGACCTGGCGTGACACCGCCGATTGCGACAGGCCGAGCTGCTCGCCCGCATGCGTGAAGCTGCCCGCTTCCGCCGCCGCGTGAAACACCTTCAGCTTGTCCCAATCCATATCCGTAAATCCGTCGCGTGTTCGAGGCATGATCTTTATTCCGCTGCAGCGCGCTCGCTGGCGCGCAGGGCCAGGAAACGTTCGGCTTCGAGAGCTGCCATGCAGCCGAGGCCGGCGGCCGTCACGGCCTGACGATAGGTCTCGTCGGCGACGTCGCCGGCGGCGAACAGGCCGGGCACCGAGGTGGCGGTCGAGTTCGGGGCGACCTCGACATAGCCCGACCGTTTCAGCTTGACCTGGTCCTTCACGAGCTCGGTCGCCGGCGCGTGGCCGATGGCGACGAAGACACCGTCGGTCTTCACGTCCGTGAGCGTACCGGTCTTGACGTTCTTCAGTCGCACATGGGTGACCTTGTTCGGGTTCTCGGTGCCGCAGATCTCGTCGACCGCGGAGTCCCAGACCACCTTGATCTTCGGGTGCTTGAACAGACGCTCCTGCAGGATGCGTTCGGCGCGGAAGTGATCGCGACGATGCACGATGGTGACCTGCGAGGCATGGTTGGTGAGGTACAGGGCTTCCTCGACCGCGGTATTRCCGCCGCCGACCACCACGACCTCCTTGTTGCGGTAGAAGAAGCCGTCGCAGGTGGCGCAGGCCGACACGCCGCCGCCCTGGAATTTCGTTTCCGACGGCAGCCCGAGCCAGCGCGCTTGCGCGCCGGTGGCGAGGATGACGCTGTCGGCGAGATAGACGTCGCCGCTGTCGCAGGTGAGGCGGAACGGCCGCTGCATAGTCTCCAGCTTGGTGACCAGGTCGGAGACGATCTTGGTGCCGACATGGACCGCCTGCTTCTCCATCTGCTCCATCAGCCAGGGGCCCTGGATCACGTCGGCGAAGCCCGGATAGTTCTCGACGTCGGTGGTGATGGTGAGCTGGCCGCCCGCCTGGATCCCCTGGATCAGGATCGGCTCGAGCATTGCGCGCGCGGCGTAGATCGCCGCCGTGTAGCCGGCGGGGCCGGAGCCAATAATGACGACCTTTGCATGAACAGTGGCAGACATTTTGACGGACGCCTTTCACGGGGGATCTGCAGCGCGGGTGCGGAACGTGCCGGGAGGCCTCGCGGAAGCGCTGAAATATCAGAGCTAATCTAAGCCTTCTGGTGAGCTATGCAAGAATTGCATTCCCTGTCGGCGGATTTTTCCAACAGGGAACAAAAGTCGATTGCGCTGCACGCGCAATAAAATTGCGCAATTGCTGCGGACTGGCTATGAGGATTGCGTCAAATCCACCAATACAGCCGCAAAGGCCAGGAGTTCCAATCACGTGTCGCGGAACCTAGACGAGATCGACCTGAAAATTCTCACCGAGGTCCAGGCCGACGGTCGAATCACGAATGTCGAGCTGGCCAAGCGCGTCGGCATCTCGCCGCCGCCTTGCCTCCGCCGCGTCCGCGCGCTGGAGGAGGAGGGCTATATCCACGGCTATCGCGGCCTGCTCGACGCCCGCAAGCTCGGTTTCGACGTCACTGTGTTCGCCGCCGTGCACCTGTCCAGCCAGGCCGAGGCCGATTTGCGCGCCTTCGAGGAGTTCGTCCGTGCCGAGCCCCTGGTGCGCGAATGCTGGATGCTGTCGGGCGAGGTCGATTTCATCCTGAAATGCGTCGCCCCGGACATGGCCACCTTCCAGGATTTCGTGACGCACCTCACCGCCGCGCCCCATGTGCGTAACGTGCGGACGTCGCTGGTGCTGCATAATTCGAAATACGAGGCGGCCGTGCCGCTTGATGTGAAGGGAAGACGGTAAGCCTTCTCCCTCTCCCGGTTCTTGCGGGGAGAGGCACACGGCCTCGCAATACCCCGAAACAAAAAGGCCGCGCAGGGCGCGGCCTTTTCAAAACATCATCACGCCTGGCGGCAAATGCTTACCGCCACTCCACCTTGGTGATCTCATACGCCTTGGCGCCGCCGGGGGCGTTGACCTCGACGGTCGAACCTTTCTTCTTGCCGATCAGCGCGCGCGCGAGCGGCGAGGTGATGGAGATGCGGCCCTTCTTGGCGTCGGCCTCGACCTCGCCGACGATCTGCCACACCGTCTTCTTCTCGGTATCCTCGTCGACCAGCGTCACAGTGGCGCCGAACTTGATGGTGTCGCCGGACAGCTTGGAAATGTCGATGATGTCGGCGCGCGCAAGCTTGTCCTCGAGCTCCGCGATGCGGCCCTCATTGTGGGACTGCTCTTCCTTCGCGGCATGATATTCCGCGTTTTCCGACAGGTCGCCGTGCGAGCGCGCTTCCGCAATATGCTCGATGATGCGCGGACGGTCCTCGGACTGGCGCTTCTTCAATTCTTCCCCGAGCGCGGCAAAGCCGCCCGCTGTCATCGGAACCTTTTCCATCTCTTCTCTCGTCCTTCGGCCGCGCGCCCCGGCAAGACACAGGGCGCGGCAACCTTGATTCGTCAGTACTTCCGGGGCTGAGTATACGGCCACCGGAACGGTTATGTGGGTCTGGCGCCGGAACAGAACAACCACAACGGCCGGACAGTTCCTCCGGCCATTGTGGCTTCATTGCCAGTCACTTAGCGGAAGCGTCGCCGTCGCTAGCGATCAGGTTTCCGAAAAGTAGCTCTGCAGGGTACGAACCTCAAGGTCCCCGCCCAGATAGGCGCGGATGCCCTGCGCGGCCGCCACGGCCCCGGAAAGAGTGGTGTAATACGGCACTTTATGCAAGAGGGCCGCGCGCCGCAGCGAGCGGCTGTCGGCGAGCGCCTGCGGGCCTTCGGTGGTGTTGAGGACGAGCTGGACGTCGCCATTGGTGATGGCATCGACGATGTGCGGCCGTCCCTCAAGCACCTTGTTGACCCTCTCGGTCGGTATGCCCTGATCGGTCAGGAAGCGCGCCGTGCCCGATGTCGCCAGCACCTTGAAGCCGAGCGAATGCAATTCGCGAACGGCCTCGGCGATGCGCGTCTTGTCGCTCTCGCGAACCGAGACGAACACCGTGCCCTTGCGCGGCACCCGCGTGCCGCCGCCGAGCTGACTCTTGGCAAAGGCTATCGCGAAGGAGCTGTCGATGCCCATGACCTCGCCGGTCGAGCGCATCTCGGGGCCGAGCACCGTGTCGACGCCGGGGAAGCGGGCGAACGGAAACACCGATTCCTTCACGCCGACATGCTTGAAGTCCGCCTTCTTCAGCTTGAAGTCGGCGAGCTTCTCGCCGGCCATGATGCGCGCTGCGATCTTGGCGACCGGCGTGCCGACCACCTTGGCGACGAAGGGCACCGTGCGCGAGGCGCGCGGATTGACTTCGAGCACATAGATCTCGCCGTCCTTGATCGCGTACTGCACATTCATCAGGCCGACGACGTCGAGGCCGAGCGCCAGCTCACGCGTCTGCCGCTCCAGCTCCTCGATCATCCTGGCATCGAGCGAGTGCGGCGGCAGCGAGCAGGCGCTGTCACCGGAATGGATGCCGGCTTCCTCGATGTGCTCCATGATGCCGACGATGAAGGTGTCCTTGCCGTCGCAAAGGCAGTCGACGTCGATCTCCGTTGCATCGGACAGATAGCGGTCGAACAGCAGCGGGTTCTTGCCGAGCACGGTGTTGATCTGCCCGGTCTTGTCGTTCGGGTAGCGCGCCTTGACGTCGGCCGGCACCAGCTCCGGCAGCGTGCCGAGCAAATAGTCGCTGAGCTGGTTCTCCTCGCGGATGATCTGCATCGCGCGGCCGCCGAGCACGTAGGACGGGCGCACCACCAGCGGCAGGCCGAGATCGGTTGCGACCAGGCGCGCCTGCTCGACCGAATAGGCGATGCCGTTCTTCGGCTGCTTCAGCCGAAGCTTGTCGAGCACGCGCTTGAAGCGGTCGCGGTCTTCGGCAAGGTCGATGGCATCGGGCGAGGTGCCGAGGATCGGCACTTCGGCAGCTTCCAGCGCGCGCGCCAGCTTCAGCGGGGTCTGGCCGCCGAACTGCACGATCACGCCGTGCAGCGTGCCGTTCGTGCGCTCCTTCGCGATGATCTCCAGCACGTCCTCGGCGGTGAGCGGCTCGAAATAGAGCCGGTCGGCGGTGTCGTAGTCGGTCGACACCGTCTCGGGGTTGCAGTTGACCATGATGGATTCGTAGCCGGCGTCATGCAGTGCGAAGCAGGCGTGACAGCAGCAATAGTCGAACTCGATGCCCTGGCCGATCCGATTGGGCCCGCCGCCGAGGATGATGACCTTCTTCTTGTCCGACGGCGAGCTCTCGTCCGCAGGCGCGCCCGCAAACAGCGCCTCATAGGTCGAATACATGTAGGCGGTCGGCGACGCGAACTCGGCCGCGCAGGTGTCGATGCGCTTGTAGACAGGGCGGACACCGAGCGCGTGGCGCTTCGCCGTCACGTCAGCTTCCGTCGTCTGGGCGAGCACAGCGAGCCGCGCATCGGAGAAGCCCATGGCCTTGAGCGTGCGCATGCCGAAGGCGTTGCCCGGCAGGCCGTTCTTCCGGACCTTCTCCTCCATGTCGACGATGCCGCGCATCTCGCTGAGGAACCACGGATCGATCTTGCAGGAGTTGAAGATGTCCTCGTTCGACCAGCCGAGCCGCATGGCCTGGGCGACCTGGAGCAGCCGGTTCGGCGTCGGCGTGCCGAGCGCGGCGCGGATCGCGTTCTTGTCGTCGTGCTGGCCTAGCCCCTCGATCTCGATTTCGTCGAGCCCGGTCAGGCCGGTCTCGAGTCCGCGTAGCGCCTTCTGCAGGCTCTCCTGGAAGGTACGGCCGATCGCCATCACTTCGCCGACCGACTTCATCGACGTGGTCAGCGTGGTCGATGCGCCCGGGAATTTCTCGAAGGCGAAGCGCGGAATCTTGGTGACGACGTAGTCGATGGTCGGCTCGAAGGAGGCCGGCGTCGCGCCGCCGGTGATGTCGTTGGCGATCTCGTCCAGCGTGTAGCCGACCGCGAGCTTGGCTGCGACCTTGGCGATCGGAAAGCCGGTGGCCTTCGAGGCCAGTGCGGACGACCGCGACACGCGCGGGTTCATCTCGATCACGACCATGCGGCCGTCTTCGGGATTGACGCCGAACTGCACGTTGGAGCCGCCGGTCTCGACGCCGATCTCGCGCAGCACCGCCAGCGAGGCGTCGCGCATGATCTGGTATTCCTTGTCGGTCAGCGTCAGCGCCGGCGCGACCGTGATGGAGTCGCCCGTGTGCACGCCCATCGGATCGAGGTTCTCGATCGAGCAGACGATGATGCAATTGTCTTTCTTGTCGCGCACGACCTCCATCTCGTACTCTTTCCAGCCGAGCACGGATTCTTCGATCAGCACTTCGTTGGTCGGAGACGCATCCAGGCCGCGCTCGATGATGTCGAGGAACTCTTCCTTGTTGTAGGCAATGCCGCCGCCGGTGCCGCCCATCGTGAAGGAGGGACGGATGATCGCGGGCAGGCCGATCTCGGACAGCGCCATCAGCGCCTGGCCGAGCGCATATTCCTGGTAGCGCTTGCGGCGGTCGCTTTCGCCGAGCACCCATTGCCGTTCGTGTTCCTCGAGGGCGGCACCCGACAGCTTCTCGCGTTCGGCCCGGTGCTTGTCGCGGAAGGACTTCTTCAACTCGGACGCGTTGGCGAGCCGCGACTTTGGCGTCTCAAGCCCGATCTTGGTCATGGCCTCGCGGAACAGCTGACGGTCTTCCGCCTTGTCGATCGCATCCGCGGTCGCGCCGATCATCTCGACGTCGAACTTTTCCAGCGTGCCCTGCCGGCGCAGCGACAGCGCGCAGTTCAGCGCGGTCTGTCCGCCCATGGTCGGCAGCAGCGCGAAGCCGCCGGGAATGACGTGACGTTCCTTCTCGATGATTTTTGCGACGATCTCGGGCGTGATCGGCTCGATATAGGTCGCATCGGCCAATTCCGGATCGGTCATGATGGTGGCCGGATTGGAATTGACGAGGACGATGCGATAGCCCTCTTCCTTCAGCGTCTTCACCGCTTGCGTGCCCGAATAGTCGAACTCGCAGGCCTGGCCGATCACGATGGGACCAGCGCCGATGATCAGGATGGTGGTGATGTCTGTACGTTTGGGCATCAACTCTCGCCGAAGTGGATTTTGGGCACAAAAAAAGGGCGCGCTTGCCGCGCGTCCCCTTGAGCCGAGAGCGCGGGGTCTCCCCTCGCGCGCGGGTGGGTCTTAGACCAGTTTTCGGGGCGGCGAAACCCCGAAAAACGCCCATCAACCGGCAATTTTGACGGGTTTTGGCCGTGCCTGCCAGCCACGGGCGAGATGCACCAGCAGCGAGGCCGCAACGCTCGATCCGCCGATCCAGCCAAGGTCGGTCGGCGAGAGGGTGGCCAGCACCGCGCCACCCAGGGCCCCGCCGATGGCAAAGCCGAGATACATGGCGGAGGCGTTGAGCGAGAGTGCGATCATCGAGGCCTGCGGCTCGATCCGGATGATGCTGGCGATCTGAGCCGGATAGAACGCCCAGCCCGAGATGCCCCAGAGGAAGATCGCGCCCAGCACCGCATAATGCGCCTGTCCGGGCATCAACTTCAGGACCAGCGAATGCAGGATCAGGGCGCTCGCCATGCCGGCGAGCCCGAGGCCTGCGGTGGCGAGCGTGCCGAGCCGGTCGGCCAGGACGCCGCCCAGCATATTCCCGATGGCGGCGGCGCCGCCGAACACCAGCAGCGCGAGGCTGATCTGCGCGGCGTCGAAGCCGAGGCCGTGCAACGGGACCGCGAAATAGGTGAACACGGTGAAGCCGCCGACCGCCCATAAGATCGTGATCAGAAGCGCAATCACGACATTGCTGTGACGCGCCACCGCCAGCCGTTCGCTGAGCGAGGCGGTGTTGCGCGGCAGGCTGCGGGGCAAGCCAAGCAGCAGGCCGGCAAGCGCAACCGCGCCGATCAGGGCCACCATGGCGAAGGTCGAGCGCCAGCCGAGCAGGCTGCCGACGAGATTGCCGAGCGGGACGCCGATCACGGTTGCAACTGTGAGGCCCGAGGTGACCAGCGCCACCGCGCGGCCGCGCCGTTCGGGCGCGGCGACGGCCACCGATACGGCGAGCGCCGTCGGCATGCACAGTCCGGAGCCCAGCGCCATCAGCATGCGGGAGGCCAGCAGCAGGGCGTAGCTGGAAGCCACCGTCGCGACGAGATTTCCGGCGATGAAGGTCGATAGCGCCAGGGCCAGCACGGTGCGGCGGTCGATATTGTTCAGCGTCACCGCCAGGATCGGCGAACCCACCGCGTAGGTGAGGGCGTAGGCGGTGACCAATTGGCCGGCTGCCGGGACGGAAATCGAAAGATCGGCGGCGATCGACGGCAAAAGCCCTGCAATGACAGAGCCTTCCGTACCAATCGCGAAGGCCGCGAGAGCCAGCCAGAACACGCTCATTGGACGATATCCCTATGTTCAACGTTTATTGAACTATTGAATGCGAGGATCGAGAAGTCAATTGGTTCAAGAACTATTGAACATCACGGTCAGTTTGCTATGATTCCGGACCATGAGCCGCACGCCCCTTCATCCCACCCGCGAGCAGATCGAGCTGCCGATGGTTCTGGATTGCCTCAGCGATCCGATCCGGTTGGCCATCGTCTATCAGCTCGCCCAGCAGGAACGTGTCAGCAGCGAACTCTGCTGTGGCGACTTCAGCGGCCTTTCCGGCAAATCCAACCTCGCCTACCACTTCGCCAAGCTGCGCGAATGCGGCCTGATGCTGACGCGCGTGGCGGGCACCAACCGCTTCATGCGGCTCCGCCGCGAGGATCTGGACGCACGCTTTCCGGGGCTGCTCGATGCTGTGCTCAGCTCCGCAGCCAAGGATGCCGACCGGCTACAGCTGCTGTCGGAGTGCGAAACGGTCCAAGTGGATTGAAGTTGAGAGGGTTGCGCGCAGACAGCTGAGACCCCGTCCGTCTTCGCTTTCGCTTCGCTACAGCTACGCCGGACACGCTACGCCCCTTCGGGCCTTGCGTGGCTGCGTCACGCGTAGCCCCGCAGGGGCGAAGCGTGGAGACCCGGCCTGGATTTGAACCAGGATGAAGAGCGTTGCACCGCCCTCGCGTAGACGCTTCCGCCACCGGGCCGCGACGATCTTTACCTATCGGCTTGTGACAAGCCACCTCGGGCAGTCATTATGCTTAACGGACCAGAGGCGGCCGCGCGATGAAGGTCATGCGCCAGCGATTATGGCCGAT
Source organism: Bradyrhizobium sp. P3_C3 (assembly GCF_056402655.1). Taxonomy (NCBI): domain Bacteria; kingdom Pseudomonadati; phylum Pseudomonadota; class Alphaproteobacteria; order Hyphomicrobiales; family Nitrobacteraceae; genus Bradyrhizobium; species Bradyrhizobium sp. P3_C3. Next base: position 107,090 of record NZ_JBFUGY010000029.1, read on the forward strand.
ATTGGTGTGGGCGCGCTGGACAGAGAAGCCCGCCGCGGTCAGCTTGGCGACGATCTCGTCCTCGCTATAGCGCTGGAGCCCGATGCGCGTGCGCAGATGACGGTAATCTGACAGCGCGGTGCTGATCAGCCCGATCAGCGCGTCCTTCAGGAAGCCGTGACGCAGGCCGAACCTGAGCAGCGCCATCACATCCCTGAACATGCCGACATTGGGTTGCAAGATATCTCCGAGCACGAGCTTGCCGGATGGGGTCAGCAATCGCCGGATGTTCACAAGCGCGGCATCGAGCTCGTCCGGCGTCATGTATTGCGCGACCGAGTTCATCACCGCGAGGTCGATCGACTGGTCCTGCATTTTGCGGACGTCGTCGAGGGAGCGGACGCGGATCCTGGTGTTCGGGGCAAATCGCGCGATGAGCCGGCCACGCACGCCGGGGGCGGGCTCGGCGAGAATCAGCTTGCCGCAGGCCGCGGCCACCTGGCTCGCCGACAGCGCCTCGCCGCAGGCATAGTCGAGCACGGTCGCCTCGGGCGATGCGATGTAGCCGATGATGTCCCGCGCGATGATCTGGAAGTGCAAGTCGCGATGCAGCTTGCTGACATAGATCGTATGCGTGGAGTCGTAATAATCGATCCAATCGTCCATGGTATTTCGTAGGTCCCGGCCAAACGGTTCCTGTCAAGGAACCGGCGCTGCCCGCCTTGCGTTAGGGGTGCGACGGCGCGCCGTCAATGTCCGCGTCCTAACAGGAAGGTTTCCCGTGAGCAAAGCCCCCACCAAGATCTCGCCCGATCTCGATACCCCCACCGATCTGTCGCCCGATGGGGTCAAGAAGGTCTCTGAGGCGCTCAACGTGCTTTTGGCTGATGCGTTCGCGCTCTATCTGAAGACCAAGAATTTCCACTGGCACATCAGCGGCCGGCATTTCCGCGACTATCATCTGCTGCTCGACGAGCAGTCCGACCAGATCTTCGCCACCACCGACCAGCTCGCCGAACGCGTCCGCAAGATCGGCGGCACCACGCTGAAGTCGATCGGCCAGGTCGCCAAGCTCCAGACCATCAAGGACAACAACGAGGACTACGTCCCGCCGCGCGAGATGCTGCGCGAGCTGATGCAGGACAACAAGCACGTCGCCGCGGCGATGCGCAAGGCGCACGAGGTCTGCGACGACGCCGGCGATGTCGCCAGCGCCAGCATCCTCGAAAACTTCATCGACGAGACCGAGCGCCGGACGTGGTTCCTGTTCGAAGCCACCCGCCAGGAAGGCGGCAACGAGGCGTAAGGGACATTGCCGTAGGGTGGGCAAAGGMGCGCTTCTTGCGCGCCGTGCCCACCATCCGTCCTTGCGGCTTGAACTGATTGGTGGGCACGCTCCGCTTTGCCCACCCTACGGCACCTTGCTTGCGACTACCGCCACAGCCGCATCAACGCCCCGTCCTTGCCCGTCACCGGATCGGCCGGCGGCAGCGCGACCTCGGGAATTGTCTTCAGTGCCCTGGCGTGGTTTTCCGGCGTTGCCCGCGTCACCACCATCTTCGATCCCGGCGGATAGGCACCGATCACGCAGAAATCGTCGCTCGCGCTGATGCGCTGATGCCCCGTGCCAGCCGGCAGGATCGCGACGTCGCCTGCCTTGATCTCCAGCTCCCGGCCATGATCGCCGCCGAAGCGGACGCGGGCACTGCCACGCGCAACGCCGAGCACCTCATGCACCGACGCGTGATAATGCAAATAGTCGAAGACGCCGTTGCGCCACGTGCCGTCCCAGCCGTTCTGTTCGAACAGGTTTTCGATCGTCTCTTCCGGCTGTCTGGAATCGAGCTTCACCGCGCCCTGGTAGACCAGGAACGGAAGGACGTTGTTCGGCACGAGCCCATCATCCTCGAAGACGATGGCGACCGGCTCGGCATTGTCGCGGACGGCGGACATGGCGGGGCTCCTGCGTGAGCGTAGCAGGGATCAACGAGAGCCGTCATCACGCGTTCCTCGTCGTTCCGGGGCGAGGCTGCGAGTCACGCGGGAATGACGAAAAAGCCCTGGACCAGGCCCGGGCCTTGATGTTGCGAAGCTTGAGAAGCGCGCCCTACGCGCTCTTCTTCTGCCGCATCAGGTCGGCGAAGCGCTGGAACAGATAGTGCGAGTCGCGCGGGCCCGGCGAGGCCTCGGGGTGGTACTGCACCGAGAACACCGGCTTGCCGTCGAGCTGGATGCCGCAATTGGATCCGTCGAACAACGAGATGTGGGTCTGCGTCGCGCCCTTCGGCAGCGTCGCCTCGTCCACTGCAAAACCGTGGTTCATCGAGGTGATCTCGACCTTGCCGGTGGTCTCGTCCTTCACGGGATGATTGGCGCCGTGATGGCCCTGATGCATCTTCTTGGTCTTGGCGCCGACGGCGAGGCCGAGCATCTGGTGGCCGAGGCAGATGCCGAAGGTCGGCGTGCCCGACTTGATCACGTCCCGGATCACCGGCACCGCGTATTTGCCCGTCGCGGCTGGATCGCCGGGGCCGTTGGACAGGAACACGCCGTCCGGCTTCATCGCCAGAATGTCTTCAGATGAGGTCGTCGCCGGCACCACCGTCACCTTGCAGCCGACACCGGCGAGCAGGCGCAGGATGTTGCGCTTGATGCCGTAGTCGATGGCGACGACGTTGAACTCAGGCTTGTCCTGGCGGCCAAAACCCTTGTCCCACAGCCAGGGCGTCTCGTCCCAGGTGAAGCGCTGGCCCGAGGTGACCATCGGCACGAGGTCCATGCCCTCGAGGCCCGGCCATTCGCGCGCTTCTTCCTTCATGCCATGCAGGTCGAACTCGCCGTTCCTGGCATGCGCGATCACGGCGTTGGGCATGCCCTTGCTGCGGATCAGCGCGGTCAATGCGCGGGTGTCGATGCCGGACAGGCCGATGATGCCGCGGGCCTTGAGCCAGGCGTCGAGATGCTTGGTGGCGCGGTAGTTCGAGGGATCGGTGATCGCGGTGCGCAGGATCACGCCACGCGCGCCGGGCGTCGCGGCCATGTTCACCGTCTCGATGTCTTCCTCGTTGGTACCGACATTGCCGATATGCGGGAAGGTGAAGGTGATGAGCTGGCCGGCATAGGAGGGATCGGTGAGGATCTCCTCATAGCCGGTCATCGCAGTGTTGAAGCAGACCTCTCCGACGGCATGGCCTTCGGCGCCGAGACCGAAGCCTTCGAGCACCGTGCCATCGGCGAGCACGAGGAGCGCGGTCGGTTTATGGTCCGGCCAGGCGGTATCGTTGTCATGTTGTGTCATGAGCCCGGTTCATAGTCCGGGCCGGCGCCGCCGTCAAAGCGGACGAGCGCCGATTCACATGCGTTTTTGCATATTTGACAGGTCTCCTCAGGCACTTAAGCTTGGCAGAATAATTTCCGCCAATTTCCCGGGCTTGCGAGGCAATAATGGACCAGACCACCCCGCTTCTGCTGGTTCCGGGGTTGGCCTCCTCGGCCCGGATCTACGCCCCGGTGGTCCCCGCGCTCTGGCGGTTCGGCCCGGTGATGATTGCCAACCATATCCGCGACGACAGCATGGCGGCGATCGCCCGGCGCGTGCTGAGCGAGGCCCCGCCGCGCTTCGCGCTCGCCGGCCACTCCATGGGCGGCTATATCGCGCTCGAGATCATGCGCCAGGCGCCCGAGCGGGTTTTGAAGCTCGCGCTGATCAACACCCAGGCCCGGCCCGATACACCGGAAGCGACCGCGCGCCGCCGCGGCCTGATGGAACGGGCGAGGCGCGGCGAGCTGAGCGCGGCGCGCGAGGAGATGTTTCCGGAGCTGGTGCATCCCTCGCGCCGCGACGATGCCGGCATTCGAAAGCTCGTGCATGAGCAGGGCGAGGACGTCGGCGTCGAAGGCTATCTGCGGCAGCAGACCGCGATCATTGCGCGGGTGGATTCTCGGCCGACGCTGGCGACGATCAAATGCCCGACGCTGGTGCTGACAGGCGATCAGGACAACACGATTCCGAACGCGTTCTCCAAGGAGATGGTGGAGGGCATAGCGGGCGCTAGGCTGGTGATCCTGGCCAATTGCGGACATCTGCCGCAGCCGGAGCAGCCCGAGGCGACGACGCGAGCGCTGGTCGAATGGCTGGGCGCCCCGGTTGTCTCAGGGCTGCGAACGGCCTAGATCAGGCGTCGGATATTCGAAGGGATCACGATCATGCTGCGCGACGACATCAACAACGCGGTCAAGGAGGCCATGAAGGCCAAGGAGGAGCGCAAGCTGTCCACCCTGCGCATGGTCAACTCGACCATCAAGAACGCCGACATCGAGGCGCGCGGCAACGGCAAGCCGCCGCTGTCGGATGCCGACCTGCTCGGCGTCTTCCAGAAGATGATCAAGCAGCGCCAGGAGTCGGTCGAGCTTTACGACAAGGGCGGCCGCGCCGAGCTCGCTGCCCAGGAGCGCGAGGAAATCGCGGTGATCTCGGCCTACCTGCCGAAGCAGATGTCGGACGACGAGGTGAAGAAGGCGATCGCGGACGCCATCGCCGAGACGGGCGCTGCCGGGATGAAGGACATGGGCAAGGTGATCGCGGTGTTGCGCGCGAAGTACGCCGGCCAGATGGATTTCGGCAAGGCCAGCGGTTTGGTGAAGGCCGCGCTGACGGGCTAGCTTCTTCCCTCTCCCCTTGCGGGAGAGGGTGCCTCGCGAAGCGAGGCGGGTGAGCGACTGTGTTCGCTGTCAAGCGGGTTGCCATGGTGTTTTCGTCCTGATCATGACATTGAGGATGGTCAGCAGCTTGCGGGCGACGGCGATCAGGGCAACGAGCTTCGGCTTTCCATTGGCCACGAGGCGCTCAAAGAAGGCCTTGAGGACGGGGTTGTGACGTCTGGCGGTCATCGCTCCCATGAACAATACCGTTCGCACCGCTTGTCGCCCGCCACCAATGAAGCTTTTTCCGCGCCAC